>JANXDW010000030.1 GCA_025058515.1 Aigarchaeota archaeon | reverse complement strand
TACCCAGTAGTTCTAGATAATGCAGTTATATTTTTCTCTTCATCATATAGATCAATAACTTGAAATATCTTAGAGAATTCTAAACCTCCTTTAACACCTTTTAAGACAATTCTCAATAAGAGCATATCTGGTAGATTGATTCTCAATTTTTTATCTAGAAGTTTTGCTAAAAATTTTCTTGGCTCAATCTTTAAATCATCAATGATCAAAGGCTCATCATCAAACATTCCTAACTTCTTGAGGAACATGATCTTCTCAGCATGTCCAGGATATCTTAAAGTTTTTTCACACATCTCTAAAATCTTACTGCTTAAAGTGGTTAACAATGTACGTAACCCATCGGTATAGAATGCCTCGAAAATACCTAAACCTTCAAAGTTAACTAATTCAATTCCTGTAAGAGGTTCAACATACTTGAGAACACCTTCTTCAATAATTCTTACTGGGCGACTATATTCTTCTATTAGATCTTCAGATGACCATGTCATGATGTAATCTAGTGGTGGTATAGGGTTCTGAGGCAGACCGCCAACTAGTATCTTTACAGATTTAACTTCATCAAACTCACTATATCCATAACCAACAAGCATATTGCTTAAACCTGGAGCCACACCACAGTCGGGAACGATCGTTACGTTAGCATCTCTAGCTCTCGAATCCAGTATGAAAGGATCTTCAAGTGTGTACGAGACATCAACTAGATCAACTCCAGCTTTAATCGCTGCTTCTTCAACTTTGAATCCAAGATAACTTGGTAAAGCACATATTACCACATCGTATTCTTTCATTAAATTAACCAACGTGATCTCATCATTTAAGTCAAAGTTGTATACTTGGATCTTCTCGAAAGATAGATTTTTAATGTTCTCCCAGTTTTTATCGCAGACACCGATGAACGATACTATGTTTGAAGAGATGAGGTCGTCAACTATTGTAGAGCCTACTCGACCGTAGCCTAGAACGAGCACCTTAACTATATATTACCTTCTACCTTAATATTTTACATAGATAAAATCTTATCAAAAGTCTTGAGATACTCGTTCAGTCTTTAAACTTCATTTTGTAATTCTATTCTTCTACGAAGTCTGATATCTTCGGTATGTTCGGTGGAAGCCCTTTCCTCTTCCTGATCTCTTCTATTACTTTATCTCTTATTGATGCTGGGACTTGTCTCCATGCATAGAATTCTGTTGCCCAGAATGCTTTACCAACAGTAGCCCCACGCATTACTTCACTTAAGTCAAATGTTTCAGCTGCAGGTATCTCTCCAGTAACAACAGTGATGTATTCTTGTTGAGCTACCTCAATTATCCTACCTCTCTTAGACGTTATGACGCTTGTAACTGCTCCCATAAGGTCAGGTGGAACCTTGGCCTCAATCTTTAGTACAGGCTCTAACAAGACTGGGTTAGCGCTCAAGATACTTGCATACATGCTTCTCCATGTGGCTGGAGCTATCTGAGCATACCCTCTGTGAACAGGGTCTTCATGAAGTTCAACTTGAGTGAGGATTGCTTTTACTCCACGCATATTCTCTCCTGCAAGTGGTCCTTCCTGCACTACTCTCTGGAATCCTCCTATAATCATCATCTTACTCTCTTGAAGATATTGAGCTCCCTTCGTCATATCTACAAGTATGTTTCCTCTCGGATCGATCGCCCATACTCCTCTAGCCATATCCGCATCCCATCCATGTTCTCTCAGTATCTTCGCCATCTGCTTCTTATCCATCTCATCGAACAACTCTCCTCTTCTAATCAAATCGATAATCTCTTCTTCGAGAGGTTCAACTTGGATGTATATCTTATTATGTCTATTCGGTGATTTGCCCTCGAATACTTTTCCCTTCTCACTTATGGTTTCTCTATAGAGGATGATAGGCTTACTGGCTAAAATCTCCAACCCAGCCTTACTAATCCATGTAAGAGCTATCTCTAGATGAAGCGTACCCATACCGCTTATCAAGTATTCACCTGTCTCAGGTCTAACAGTGGTCACGAGAGTTGGGTCTTCAATACTAAGCTTGTTTAAGAAGTCTACGAGCTTTGGAAGATCTCTACTATGCTTTGGCTCAACTGAGATTGTTACAACAGGTTCAGATACATACTTTAGAGATTCGAATGGAACGACTTCGTAAGTTGCTAGTGTATCTCCAGCTCTTGCTTCTTCTACTCCGAGGAGGGCTGGGATGTTTCCAGCTGGGAGAGATCCAACTATCTCTCTACTCGGTCCCATGTATACTGTTACCTGCTGTATTCTCCTCTTTATGTTTCTCCCAACAATAAGTATGTTATCTCCTTCACTTACTGTACCGCTGAATAGTCTTCCAGTTGCTACTACACCAGCTTGAGGATCTACTTTTACATCTGTGACCACCATTACAGCTGGACCTTTCTCATCGCATTTCAACATCGCTTGTCCAACTTCATTCTCTATATCTCCTTTCCATATCTTAGGTATCCTGTATCTTTGAGCTATATGTGGAGGTGGATGATGAGTGATGACCATCTCCAATATGGCTTCATGGAGTGGAGTGTTCTCTCTAAGCCAGTCTACATCGTTATTGCTGAAGGCTTTTAAAACATCTGAAAACTTTATCCCCTTCTTCTGAGCTTGATGTAGAGTGAAGCCCCACCTATCTTTTGCACTCCCGATCGCAACGTTCCCACTTTGAAAGCTTACCTTCCACTTCTCTCTATACTCTGGCTCAGCGTACATCTCTATCAATCTATTTACATCTAATACAATTCTA
Organism: Aigarchaeota archaeon; assembly: GCA_025058515.1. Lineage (GTDB taxonomy): Archaea > Thermoproteota > Nitrososphaeria_A > Caldarchaeales > Wolframiiraptoraceae > Geocrenenecus. Next base: position 36,608 of record JANXDW010000030.1, on the reverse strand, counting down.
GCCAGTGTCTCTTGTATCTTCTCAGGCGTTAATCTAAGTTCTTTAATTAACCTATCTATCTTGTTTATATACAGTACTGGTTTTACTCTTTCTTGAACAGCTTGTCGTATAACTGTCTCTGTCTGAGTCATAACCCCCTCAACTGCATCTACAACTACTACTGCTCCATCTATAGCTCTCAGAGCTCTTGTAACTCTACCGCTAAAATCTACGTGACCTGGAGTATCTATCATGTTAATGATGTATGGATTACCATTCATTTCGTAGTAGAGAGAGATGTTGGCAGCTTTGATCGTCATCTGTCTCTGCTGTTCTTCTTCAAGGTAATCTAGTGCAAGAGCTTTACCAGCAAGCGTTGGAGAGAGGAGACCAGCGGCAGCCAACAAGCTATCCGTAGTAGTAGTTTTACCGTGGTCGACATGGGCTATTATACCGATATTTCTTATCTGATCTTTTTGATGAAGTATATCAACTACTTCTGAGATCTTCTTTACTCTAGGCATCTTCTCTCTTCTCCTTCTCTAGTGATTGTATCCGACCTATTTAACGCTACTCTAGTTATTGGAGAAGGGTTAAATTTACTGATAATCAATATCCTACCTTGTGGACTTGATGAGGTATCTCAGTCTTCAAGAATCTATATCCGGTCTTCTCGCAAAGTTTAAGTAATCAGTTCTAGGAGGTATAAATATATCCACCACGGTTACATCTTCTACTGCACGGAATCCGTGTTCTTCATTTGGAGGAATATAGTAAGAATCTCCTTCAGATACTTCAACTTCTCTATTCCTAGAAGTAAAGAAGCCTCTACCACTTATGACTAACCCATACTGCGCCTGCGGATGATTATGTAGTGGGATGAGTTTACCGGAATCTATCTTGAATAGTACTAAGAGACAGTTCTCAGAATAGCTTAAAGTTCTCATAGAGATACCTTCTCTAAAATTGATCCAAGATCCTTTTTTCCAGACCTTGACCATGAGATATAAAGTAAGCAATCAAATATTATATTTTACTCCACTTTCAGATATCTCTCATAGAAATATATTCTAGGAGAATTTAGATTTTATTGAGTAGCTTGAGCGTGATTGACTTCGATATTAGGCTTTTCTGCAGATTCTATCATGAGCCTAAAGGATGGGAAGTTCTACTCACAAGTTTACTCAATAGAGGATGGAGAACAATAGGAAATAAGATAGAGAAGGAGAAGTTTGAGATACAGCTCATAGCAGAGAGTGAGGATAAATATGAAGTCTTCATCTCTCTAAAAAGTAGAGATAAATACATAGATCCAAGAGACCTTAGAGAACTATTAGAACCAATTATTAGTAATTGTTGGTATGCTGACGTATACTATTGTTTTAGAAACATTGACTTTGAAAGAATCGGGAAACAATTTAATCTAGACCTCAAGATAAATGAGTTAAAGAGAATAAAGATTAATGGTGTAGAAGTTGTGTTAGAGAGTTATCCATCTCTTAAGAAGATTATCTTCTCGTATAGAGTAAGCATAAGAGAACTTGAGGCTGTTAAGAAGATCCATCCAAAACTTTTAGGTCAAATATTGATGGAGAAGGTGATGTAGAAGTGAGTGAAGAGTATAAACGTTCACATGTATTCGCCATCGACTATGGTACAAGTGATTTTAAGTATGGACCTATAACAATAGGAGAGGTGCCTGAGGTAGTTGAGAATAGAGGATACTTCATCGATAAAAGCTCGATAATGTCTAGAATTATGGGGGTAAATAAAGACATCGTAGTAGGTAGAGAGCTTCCAGCATTCTTTGAATCAAGAGAAGATCTATCTGAAAGACTTGTATATCCAGTGAAGCACGGGATAGTAGAGAAGAATGATGTAAGAGCTTGGCAAGTAATAAAAGAGCTGACAAACTTCGCGGTTGAGAGCTTTACTCTAAATGATCCAGATTTTAGAGGATTCTATATTGTTGCAAGTCTTGCTGTAACCGCTCCACGATATATGTATGAAAGATTATTTGAGATTTTTGGAGAGTTAAATTCTGATAAGATGCTGGTAAGAGCTGCTACCATAATTTCTCAACCTCTAGCTGTAGCGATCTCTCAAAAGATTCCTACATGTGTCGTTGTTGAGAGCGGTCATGGAAATACACAAGTTTGCCCAATCTCTATGTATCCTATAAGAAATGCTGTAGTAGCATTGAATAGAGGTGGAGCAGCTGCAAATATCTTAACTTCAGAGATCTTGAAAGATTCTGGATATGGAGATCTAGCTAAAGAGGAGGGGTTAGTGAGAAAGGTGAAAGAGCAGATAGGTCTTCTTCCCAAAAGACTTGAAGAGGCAATCGATTTTGCTAAGAAAAATCCTGATAAAGTTAGAGCAGAATTAAGAATTGAGGGAACTAGGATCAAGATAGACCTTGGAGAGCAGAGTTGGACTAGGTTCCTGATAGGCGAATACGTATTCAATCCAGGACATGAAATCTTTCAAAGCTATTTCAAGAGGGGTATGCCTAAACCGAGTGATGTAAAGATAGGCGATACATATTTTTATGGAATGACAGATATAGCTGAATCGATAATAGAGGCTGTAGAGAAATGCTCAGTAGAACTTCAACCTCACCTCTTCTCTAAAATAATCCTCTCAGGTGGAAACTTTAACTGGAGGTCTCCCAAAACTCTTGAAGGAGTTGCGGTTACATCAGATGAGAAGGTCAAGCTTATGATGAAGGAGAAGGGAATTGAGAATATCCAAGTAGTGGTTACTAAAGATCCCACTTTCTCTGTTTGGAGAGGATGTATAGTCTATGGTTATGCTGTTCCACATGATTTTAAATGGAGATGGGAGAAGATGGAGGGCTGGATGAACTATGCGTAGAAGATTAACCTCTGAAGATATAATCTCTACACTATTCCTAGATGAAGGCTTCTATGAAGTAGGTAGAATCTATGAATCTATAGGTATAGATAGTCAGCTAGTATTCTCTAATGGTAAGCAAGAAATTATCGTTAACATTCTCAATGAAGATTCATGCAGTTCAAAATCAGTAATTCATGAAGTTTTAATCGAGGTAGAGAAACTAATGACAAAGTTTAATGGTGTAGTATTAGCAATCCCGAGAAAGTTCTCAAAAACGATAGATGAAGGAGTGTTAGCTAGACATGGGATAGGCTTAATTATCTATGATACGATGGGTGCAGAAGAGTTGCTCCCTCCAAAGATCACTGAGAAGAAACAGAGGATAGAAGAGATGAAACTCTCTGAAAACGATGTAAGATTGAATGAGATTCTCTTATTGAGAACGGAGGTTTCGAAGATAATGAAGATACTTGAAGAGTTTGAGGCTAGACTTGATAGACTTGAGAGAGAGCAGAAGATGATTTCGATCAAGATGAGTGAGATTGAAAAGATGATGTTCTCTCGTGAGATTGAGATTAAGAAGGTAGAAGAGAGTAAGAAATCATCTTTTACTCACCAAGTAGATGATAGTCTGCCCTCCTTCCTAAAGGATAACCCTTGGGTAGAGATTCTATCAAAAAAGGTGTAAGTTGATCTGAGGATAATAGTCTTAGGCTCAGGCTCTATTATTCCAACAAAGTCTAGATTTTCTTCATCCTTCTTGATAGAGTACTCTCAAGGAAATGTTCTACTAGATATAGGACCTGGAACAATAGAAAAGTTGAGGAGGAGGAATGTAAACCCAAACACGATAAGTAGGATATTTATTACACATCTCCACCTAGACCACGTACTAGACCTACCCGCCATCATTAAGATTAGACTATTCGATGAAGTTGGAGGACCTAATCCAGCTCCACCAAATCTAGATGTATACGGTCCAGTTGGATTAAGAAACTTTCTATATAAGATGATCTCTCCAGAAGGTGTGTACAGTTATCTTTCAGAGATGATGAAGTATTATAGTTATCTGAGAATACGCGAGGTCGGGGAAGGATTAGTAGAAGAATCGGTAAATCTACGAGTTTACTCTTCTCATGTTGAACACTATGATAGTGTTGCATATCGATTTGAGATTGATGGCTACAGTTTAGCATATTCAGGTGATACCGTTTACGATGAGAGGATGATTAAACTTGCAGAAAATGTCGATATACTTATCCATGAATGCTCGTTCCCTAAAGAACTTCTATTAGGCAAGCATACATCTGATGAAGAATTGATAAAAGTTGTAAAGAGTGCTCAGCCAAAGATATTGCTGGTGACTCATCTATATCCTGCTTGGGAGGGTAGAGAAGGACAGCTTGAAGAGAAGCTTAGAAGAGAGACTGGGTGTAGAGTATACGTAGTGAAAGATATGGATATTCTTGAAGTCTAACCCTAGAACTACCTGGGGAGAATCTGGATGTTTTAAGGGAAAGATATTTTTAAAGGTAAGATGTAGAGAGGAGGTTGATGTGAGAACTTGATCTTAAGTGACTTCGATCTATGGGCATATATTAAGAGTGGAAGGCTTGTTATCGAGCCTTTCGATGAATCTATAGTAAGAGAGAACGGTGTAGACCTTAGAATTGGTAGAGCTATAGCTAGAATGAAAAATTTAGAGAAGCCTCTAGATACTAGAGATTCTACAGATATTGAAGAATATTATAGTGTTGAGGTGGCTGATAGCTTTATAATATGGCCTAGAGAACACGTACTATTACATACTCTTGAGTATGTTAAGCTTCCAGTAGACTTGATGGGGTTCGTAAATCTTAGAAGTAGCTATGCGAGGATTGGATTAAGTATTCCTCCAACGATCATCGATGCAAACTTTGAAGGAGAGCTAACCATAGAATTGGTAGGAGGAGAATTCCCTGTAAAACTCTATGCTGGGGATAGGTTTCTCCATGTAGTATTCGCAAAACTCTCATCTGTTGTTGAGAAACCGTACAAGGGGAGGTATCAAGGTCAGAGAGGGGTTACACTACCGTCTTTTAAATAACATCTCATTTCAATCTATATTCTCCACATATGTAGGCATTTATAGCTTAGAGAACTAAACTTCTCTACATCTATGTTTTCGCTTAAGTTCTTGAATTAAGAGCTGCTATTAGAAGATCTCTTCTATAAACATTAATGGATATCTTAACTCATCTATCCATCTTAGTTTAGCTACTACCTTCGCTTCTCCATACTCAACTACAATCTTTGCTTCAAGAGATTCTGGTGAGATAACTCCATAACTATATGGTTTCTCAAATCCTCTTTTAACGTATTCTCTCTTAATCTTTATATCAACTATTCTTCTAAACGGTTGATTTAAAAATGCATCATTTAAAGTCTTTTCTAATTCTTCAATCTTCTCCACATTTATAGGCAATCCTATAAGTTGATGGAAGATAGCTCCCAGAGCTATCCCAGCTTCGAAGATAGCATGCTCTATATCAGATAGTTTCGCAAAATACTTTAAAGCAGTTTGACTATGTCTCTCGCCAACCATGACTCCTACATATATCCGCTTAAAGAAAAACATTATAATAATACGTCTGGATATTCATTATTTAGGGAATAGGAGGCTTTGAGCATACTGCTCTTTAGACCTGATGCAGTAATGGTTTGGAATAATGAAGAAGTAAAGAAGAGGTTGAGATGGTATAGGTCGGTAATGCTCAATAAGACCCCCGCTAAGTTCATGATACTGAAAACTATCCCAGTAGACATCGATTTAAGAAGAGCTTCTGAAGAAGAATTGTGGAGATTAAACGATGAACTACATAGAGAATCGCTTAAATTGTTCGATGAATATTTTGAGAAAAATCTTAAAGATATCGAGTTAAAGTTAGCTGAGACATCTTTCCTAGATTTGAAGATCGAGTTGGCTTATAGAATGATAAAGAGATGCTATTTCTGTGAATGGAGATGTGGTGTAGATAGGTTAAATGGAGAGAGAGGTGTATGTAAGCTCGATTCTAAAGCATATATTTCAAGCTTCTTCCACCACTATGGTGAAGAAGCACCACTAATAGGTACAGAAGGTAAAGGAGGTTCAGGTACGATATTCTTTACTTCATGTACTTTCCACTGCGTATTCTGTCAAAACTGGGATATCTCTCAACCTAGAGGAGGTGTACAAGAAGCTGGAGTTGAATCTGATGCAAGAAAACTTGCAGCTATAGCTAAGAGGCTTAGATTAGATGGAGCTGGAAATATAAATTATGTAGGAGGAGAGCCTACACCGAATCTCCACATAATATTAGAATCTCTTAAGTATCTTGATGTAAATGTACCTATACTGTGGAATAGCAATATGTATATGAGCGAGGATACCATGAAGCTACTGGTAGATGTTATCGATATATGGTTACCTGACTTTAAGTATTGGAGTAATGAGTGTGCGAGAAGATTATCAAAAGTTGGTGGAAAGAAGAGTTATAGAGAAGTCGTGACTAGGAATCATCTACTTGCATCAGAGAATGGAGATATGATAATAAGACATCTAGTATTACCAAACCATATTGAATGTGATACGAAGCCTATATTGAAATGGATAGCGGATAATATAGGTGACAAAGTCTTGGTAAATATAATGGAGCAGTATAGACCAGAGTACCAAGTTGTCTTGAAGCCCAACCTCTATCAAGATATTTCTAGGAGACCTCGAGGAGAAGAGATTTTAGAAGCATACAACTATGCGAAACAGCTTGGAATAATCTATGAACCGGTTTCCTAGCATCAGTCTTACAGAACACACAGTTTATTTGCTAGTTCTAGAATTAATCTTCTATGGATTATGATAGTATAAGAAATGATTTCCCCCTCCTCTCTAAGTACACGTATCTCGATACTGCATCTAGTGGGGCCATCTCTAAACCTGTCCATAAAGCTATCGTAGAGTTTATAGATAGTTGGCTTGAAGATGGTGAGGACTGGGATAGGGTAATTAGAGATGTGCTAGAATCTCGTAAATTATTCTCGAAGATGGTTAATGTCTACGATGATGAAGTTGCCGTCGTACCGAATACATCTACAGGTTTAATCGCTATAGTTACATCAATAGAGTGGAGAAGCAATTCAAATGTAGTGTTGGCTGAACATAACTTTCCGACAAACTTCAACGTATTCTCCTCCTTGATAAGGAATGGATTATTAAAGGAAGTAAGAATAGCGAGATTTCACAGAGGGGAGATAGCTCTTGAAGAATATGAGAAGCTCATAGATGATAATACAGTTCTAGTATCTGTGGATATGGTTGGATGGTTATCAGGTTATAGGGAAGATTTAAGAGAAGTCTCTAGAATAGCTCATGAAAAAGGAGCTATACTAGTAAGCGATATATTCCATGCAGTAGGAGTTTTACCACTAAACTTGAAAGAACTTGGAGTTGATGCAGCTGTCTGTGGATCGTATAAGTGGCTTCTCGCACCAAGTGGAGCTGCATTCCTCTACATAGATAAAAAATTACTAGACACCTTTTTTAAGAAATGCTACATAGGTTGGATAGGTGTAGAAGACTCTGTAGTAGAGAGGATGTTTAAAGGTGAGTATAAATTATTTGAAAGACCACTTCCTCTACTAAATGCAAAACCTTCTAGTTCTGTATCAAGGTATGAGTGGGGTAGCTGGGCTGGACCTACTATAGTAGGGTTAGCTGAATCTCTCCGCTACTTCAGTAGAATCGACATTGAGTTGAGTTGGAGAAGGATAAGAAATCTTACATCAAGACTCGTTGATGAATTGATCGATAAAGGTTTCAAGCTTTATTCTCCCATCAGAGAAGATAAGCGGAGTGGCATAGTCAGTATATATGTGAAAAATCCGTACAAGGTTGCAGAAGAATTGTCAAAGAAGAAGATAATAGTTTCTGCTAGACCGAGTGTAATCAGGATCTCAGTAGATTTCTATAATAATGAAGATGATTTAGAGCGTATTCTATTTGAACTAGATAAGATGAAGAATGAAATTCTGTAGGTTTTCTTATTAAAGATGTGGCTCTGGTTATGTGGAGATGCTCTTCACAATCTTTACTGGATTACTTGAAAGATCTATGTATCCAGGAGATATTTCTTCTAAAAGAAGACTGTAATGGTTCTCAAGTTCTTCTCTATCCACGCTCTTGAGTTTAAATGCTTTATCAACGTAGAGCTTTACTTCATCATTTTCACATGTATGCACGATATATTCTCCTACTCTAACTAAGAAAAGCTCTACATCTTTCCTGTAACCACATACCAAGACAACCCATCTTTCTTCATTTGATCTCGGATCTGGGAGTAATCCATAGGTAGGTGAAGTTGTATCTATGTTTCTAAAACTAGCTTTCACTAACCCACACTTACTACACTTCCAATATTCAATCACTTTCAATAATCTATCTTTATCGAAGATGTTTAGGAGACCTCCATAAACATAATTATGTAAACATCCACTCATATCTTCTCCTACTCTTTCTCCAGAACCACTACTTCAACCTTTGCTCTCTTCTTAAATTCTTCAACATCTCTACTACTTCCAACTATTGCACCATAATGCATAGGTATGGCGACCTTGGGCTTAATCTCGTTTACAGCTTGAGCTGCCTCTTCAGCCGTCATTACGAAAGTACCACTAATAGGAACGAAAACTATGTCGGCTGTTAAATTCTTCATCTCAGGTACAAAATCAGTATCACCCATATGATAGATTTTAACCCCACCTACATCAACTATGTATCCTACACCCCCTGCAGCTTTAGGATGATATACTACGCCAGGCTCTCTGAATTTCGTTAAGTTGTACGCTGGAACTACTTTTACTCCTACTTCTGAGATCTTTAATTCATCATCTACTTTAACATAATTCATTATCCCAATTTTTAGAGATGAGAGTATCTTTCTACACGATTCTGGAGCTATTATATTCGTGTTCGGAGCAACTATCTTTCTTAGATCTTCTAAGCTAAGATGGTCGAAATGATCATGAGATACGAATACGTGGGATGCTTTATCCTTAGGTTTGATCTTATATGGATCAAAGTACAATCTTTTATCAGAATATTTAACATAAAAAGAATCATGTCCAAGCCAGCTGATCTCTAGACCTCCATACACATATGGCATACAATATACTACTTCTAGCTTTCTTAAAAAGTTCTCTAACAATTGTATCTTGAGTTCTTTAATGAACTAAAATATCAGGCACTACTATTTTCGATTGCATGATCGTTGATGTTCACTGTCATCTCACCGATAGGGTTTTTGAAGGAAGATTAGAAGAAGTATTAGAAGATGCGAGAAGAGCTGGGGTTAAAATACTCGTTACATCTGGACTAGGTTTTGAAGATTCAGTTAAAGTTTTAAAGATATCTGATTATGTTACAGTCTATCCTTCATTAGGTATAATGCCTTATGATATAGAAGGTTATAGAGATGTAATAGACCTGATTGAAGAAAATGCGGATAAGATAGTAGCAATAGGAGAGGTGGGATTAGATTATCACATAAATGTTACTGTTGATAGAGAATTGCAGAAAAAGGTATTCTTAGAATTTATCGAACTTTCTAAAAGCCTAGACTTACCTCTGATCGTGCATTCTCGAAGTGCAGGTAAATACGCTCTAGAGATGCTCTTGAATAACAAGGCTGAGAAAGTGATAATGCATGCATTCGATGGCTCATCCTCCCATATTGAAGAACCTGTAAAGAGAGGCTTCTTCTTCAGCATCCCCCCATCAATAGCTAGGAGTAATCAGAAGCAGAAGCTTGTAAAAAAGCTACCACTAGAAAACATATTGATCGAATCTGATTCACCCGCCCTCTCTCCTACACTGGGAGAAGTGAATACACCATCTAATGCAAGAGTCTCCGTTATGTGGATAAGTAGATTGAAAGAGATAACGATAGAGAGGGTTGAAGAGATTACTTCGGAGAATGCATTTAAGATCCTAAGGTTGAGGAGAGTATGACGTAGAGAGCGTCGAAAGAGTAATAGCTTAGGGTTATGGATAATAGTAGGGTGGGATCGATGAGCCTTGAAGCGATCACAACACTTCCATGGGTAGAGAAGTACAGACCTAAAACTCTAACAGAAATAATAAACCAGGAAGAAGTGATAACGAGTTTAATAAATATCTTGAAGACTAAGACTGTTCCCCACATGCTCTTCACCGGACCCCCTGGGACAGGCAAAACAGCTACAGCCCATGCATTTGCAAGAGATCTATACGGTCCCAACTATATTGAAGATGGGTGGTTCGTTGAGATCAATGCTTCAGATGAGAGAGGGATACAGACTATTAGAGATAAGGTTAAGATGTTTGCTAGGCAGATCCCTATGGGTGGAGAGATCGGTTTCAAGATACTTCTATTGGATGAGAGCGATCAGCTGACGGATGATGCACAGCACGCTTTTAGAAGAGTAATGGAGCAATACTCTTCTACTTGTAGATTTGTTTTAGCCGCCAACTATAGCAATAGGATAATCGAACCTATTCAGAGTAGATGCGCTGTTTTCAGATTTAGACCTTTAATGAAGAACGATATAATACGTAGAATTAAATGGATAGCTGAGCAAGAGAAGCTTGAAGTAGATGATGCGGCTTTAGAAGCCATCTATGAATTCTCTGAAGGAGATATGAGGAAAGCTATAAACACTCTACAAGCAGCAGCCTCGATCTCAAGTAAGATCGATGAGAAGTCAGTCTACTATATACTGGGATATATTAGTAGAGGAGAGATAAGGAAGATTATTGAGTTAGCTATAGGTGGAAACTTTTTACAAGCTAGAGATGAGTTGAGGAAACTAATCTACGTACAAGGATTATCCGGTTCAGACATAGTCTCAGCCATATACAGAGAACTCTTCTACCTAGACTTAAGTGAAGAAGATAAGCTAGAACTTCTAGACTTACTAGGAGAGATAGATTATAGAATTTCTGAAGGTGGTACAGAAGAAGTACAGCTTATGGCCTTTCTAGCAAGACTTGCAGTTAAATCTAAGAAGAAAAAGTAGCGGGTCAAAGAAGATGACCCATCTATGGGTTGAGAAATATAGGCCTAAAAAAGTAAGTGAAGTAGTTGGTAATGAAGAATCTGTAAAAACATTCTTGGAATGGATGGAAAGTTGGGAGAGTAATAAACCTACTAAAAAGGCTGTACTCTTATATGGTCCAGCAGGCGTTGGAAAGACTAGCTTAGTTTTAGCATATGGAAGAGAACATGGATACGATATAGTTGAGGTAAATGCAAGCGATTGGAGAAATGAAGAGAAGATGAAGTCTATAGTCGGCGAATCTTCTCATAATGCTACTCTAAATGGCTCTACTAAAAAGATAATATTAGTCGATGAGGTAGATGGTATTGCTGGTAGAGAAGATGCCGGGGGAATATCTGCACTAAAGAAGATAATAAGTGAGAGTAGAGTCCCGATAGTAATGGTTGCTAATAATCCATGGGATCAGAAGCTAGCACCCGTAAGAGAGTTATCGCTTATGATTGAGTTCAAGAGATTAAGTAAGACCTCGATTACTAGAAGATTGAAAGAAATATGTGAAAAAGAAGGAATAGAAGTTTCAGATGATCTACTGGGTAAGATAGCTGAAAGGTCTAAGGGAGACCTTAGATCAGCTATAATGGATCTACAAGCAGTAGCTGCAGGTAAAAAAATTGTAACAGAAGATGACCTAAAAGTCTTGGGAGATAGGGATAGAGTGAGAGAGATCTTCGAAGCATTAAGAATAATCTTCTATTCAAAGTCTATAAGAGGGGCTAGAGCAGCTCTGGAAGGTCTAGAGATCGATCCCGAGACGCTCTATACTTGGATACTTGATAATGTTCCTATACAGATAACGGAATTAGATGAATTAGCTGAAGCATATGATATACTTGCAAAAGCTGACATATACTTTGCACGTATAAATAGACTTCAAAATTGGAAGTTGATGAGATATGCTATACCATTGATGACAGGTGGGGTCGTTGTAGCTAAGAAATCCGCTCCTAAAGGTTTCCAGAAATTCTCTTTTCCACAGAAGATTAGACTTCTCCAAAAATATAGAGAAGAAAGAGAGATCAGAGAAAGGATAGCGTTAAAGATATCATCAAAACTACATCTATCATCCTATAAAGCAAATAAGGAAATGCTGCCCTATATTGGGTTCATAATCTCATATGCAAAAAAGTATAAATCAAGATTAGCTGAATATTTTGAATTTACAGATGAAGAGATAAGTTATTTAGAGAAGATTTATGCAACTGTAAATGAGAGAGAAGAGGTAGAAGAAAAGAAGCAAGAAGAAGTAACGACGAAGAGAATGAAGAAGAAAACATCTAAAAAATAGTGATATCAGATCAATACTTAAACCTAAGTACATTTATCTTCTAACGATTGATTATAGTTGTAGATGGCTCTATAACTGCCTATTATGTAGGAGGGGCTCGAGCTCCTTCCTCAATATAGCGGTCGGTATACCAGGTAGAGAGATGTAAGTCTTCCTACCTCTAGATCCTTCACTAATTACTTTAATCCTAATTATTCCTAGATCGTCAAGTCGTTGTAGGGCTCCCCAGAAACTTGTATAAGACTTCGGCTCTATCTCAAATTCTTCACATACCATTCTATAATACTCATTCAATTTACTAGATGTAACATATGCAGACTTCTCTAACTCTAATGCCTTGGCTAATGCAAATAATATGAGCTTTGAATCATACTCAAGATACTCTAAGTGTTCTCTCCTAATTGTAGGGTAGACGCTTGCAGCAGCTTTTCTCACATGTTCAGGGGTCACTTTATTGGAGCTCTCGGCTTCAGCATATTTTCCAGCTCTCCACAATATGTCTAAAGCATACCTAGCATCACCTCTCTCACTCGCTAGGTCTGCGATCATACTTATCGAGTCTTCTTCTAGAGCATCAGGTCTAAAAGCTAGACTCGCTCTATACTTCACAATATCGTAAAGCTGGTTAAAGTCATACTCTTTTAGATATATTATGTTTCCCAAGAGGCTGCTTCTCGTACTCTGGTCAAGCATATCAAGTATCTCAAGGTTTCTCAGTATGAATATTATCGAGATCCTCGGGATCTTCATTCTCTCTTCTCCAACTCTAGTGAAGAGATAGAATGGTTCAGAACCTTCTTCTCTTAAAAGTACTTCAACCTCATCCAATACAATTATAGCATAGGATCCTTTGTAATCTAAGTAGTCTAGAAATCTATGGAATAGTTCTTCATTAGATAATCCTCTCTCAGGTAATCTAGCTCTCAATTGTTCTATTAGCTTTCTTAAGACTGAGAAGGTAGTCTTACTAATCCTACTATTTACGTAGAGGGTTTTCAAGTCTAATCCTTTTCTTGATGCTTCAGATACTGCCTTCTGACAGAATAACTTGGCTAGTGCACTCTTCCCCGTGCCTACAGAACCTGTTATGATGACTCTAGTAGAGATAGATGGACTGCCTGAGAGGATGCTGCTAAAGAAGGTCTTCAACATATTTAATTCATTCTCACGATGTGGGAGTTCCTGCGGGACATACTCTGGAGAAAGCTTCTCTTCATCTTTAAATATCCTCATTCCACGAAAGATAATGTTAACGGATGCATATAAGCATCTTGAAAAAACAATAATGATAAAATTTTTATTAAGAGTGATCGTGTATAGGGAAGGTATTTATTTTCCACTAAGATTGATTTAAGTCATGGTTAAGCCCGCGGTCCCCGTATCTTTTGAAGAGTTTAAATTCTCTGTTGATGAGATTGAAGAGTTTCTTAGAGGTGCTCCACCTGATGAAAGATTCCAGAAGCCTTTCCCACCGAAAATCTATAGATTAAAGAGTGGAGAGCCGATAATAGTTCGACCTGCAACTAAAGATGAGGCGCCAGCTATGCTTCAAACATTGAAGCTGCTCATAGACTCTAAATATGATAAGGATTATTACCATCTTGTCGCCGTTCGAACATATTCTGAGATTCTAGCTTGGGCACAGAATAGATTGAAAGATGGATATGTAATCGTGGCTACCGATAAGGAAGGAGAATTGATGGGTATTGTTAACCATAGATTCTTCAATGAGAATGTATGCATCAGTCTACACACGATAGTCTTCAAACGTGCTGAGAGACTTGGAATATTCCTCTACGCTGCAAAAGTTGAACATGCTCTTGACGTAGTAGGTGTAAACGAATGGTGGGCAACCTTTGAAAGTCCATTCGGATTTAGAATTGGTTTCAGACTTCAACATACAACTAAGCCATGGCCCGAGGTTCAACATGAACTCGGAGGAGCAAGGGTATACTACATAACGAGAGAACAGTGGAATAAGACAGTGAAGCCATATCTACAAGCAGCAGGCTTGATGGGCGAGAGGCCTGTTCCAGAAGACATGTTAAAGAAGACCATACCGCTAAAACCGACTTCAAAACTTGAGATAGAGTTTTAGAAGACTACTTCATCTCCTATTTTTTATTTTTCAAATATGCATTATGGAAAGAAATATATATAGTGGATTAATGACTCAGAGATGTATGAGTTAAAAATGGAAGTGGTTATAGATGAAGTATGTAGGTAAGTCTATTCAGAGAGTTGATGCAATTGAGAAAGTAACGGGATCAGCTGAATATGCAGGAGATATAGAGCTCCCTGGGATGCTGTATGCAAAACTACTCTTAAGCCCCCACGCTCATGCAAAAATAAAATCAATTGATTTTAGCAATGCATTAAAGATTCCAAAAGTCGTAACTATAGCAATAGGAGAAGACTTCTCTTTTAGAGTAGGATTATACGTAAATGATAGAAATATCTTAGCAAGGAAAAAGGTTAGGTGGGTTGGAGAACCTGTTGCCGCAGTAGTTGCAGAAGACCTGGAAACTGCTGAGGAAGCATTAGAGCAGATAAGAGTAGAATACGATCCTTTGCCTCCTGTACTTGATGTTAGAGAAGCATTAAAACCCGATGCACCTTTAGTTCATGAAGAACTTGGAGAATATGCTCATTCTCCAGCATTCAACCCAATTCCAGGAACTAATATCGCTAATAGATTCGTTGTTAAGAGAGGAGATATTGAAGAAGGTTTCAAGAAGAGCAATGTAGTATTAGAGAATGAATTCTGGATGCCTCAAGTCTCACATGTTCCAATGGAGCCTTACACGTGTATTGGACAATATCTGATAGATGGAAGCATCAAGATATGGACCTCTGCTCAGAGTCCATTCGCTATCAGATACATATTAGGGTACTCACTTGGAATTCCTTTGCACAAGATCTCTGTGTATGTTCCATATATTGGAGGAGGTTTTGGAGGAAAAGCAGGGATAAACTTTGAACCACTAGTGGTTCTTCTATCTAAGAAAGCAGGATATAGACCTGTGAGGTTAGAGTTAACTCGTGAAGAACAGTTTATGACGGCTCCTGTTAGGCAAGGATTCTACGGTAAGATAAAGACAGGTGCAACGAGAGATGGTAAACTTTTAGCTGAGAAGATATTCTACGCATTTGATGCTGGAGCATACGCAGACTACGGAGTAAACATTGGTCGAGCCGCTGGATACTCTTGCACTGGACCATACTATGTTCCAAATCTAGAAGCTGAATCCTTAACAGTTTATACTAACCATCCATGGGGAACGGCTTTTAGAGGATTCGGACACTTTGAATTTCTATGGGCTATAGAGAGACAGATGGAGATGATGGCTGCAGAACTAGGGATGGATCCTGTTGAATTTAGATTGAAGAATGCTCTTCTACCCGGTCTCATTACACCTACAGGTGAGAAGTTAAGAGAAGATGCAGGTAGGATAGACCAATGTATTAGGGCTGTAGCAGAAAAGATCGGTTGGGGTACCCCACCTCAAGCAGTTGGTCTGAATAGATATAGAGCAAAGGGGATTGCAGCTCTTTGGAAAGCTCCAGCTATGCCTCCAAACGCTGCATCTTCAGCAATAATAAAGATGAATGAAGATGGAACTTTCTTGTTGTCTGTGGGAGTAACAGAGATAGGTCAAGGGACCGTTACTGCATTAGCTCAGATAGCTGCAGAAGAACTTGGCGTACCAGTAGAGAAGATAAGAGTAGTACCTTTTAGGCATACTGATTTAACTCCATATTCTTGGCAGACTGTTGCAAGTAGGAATCTATTCATGGAGGGGAGAGCGGTTATAAGAGCTGCAAGAGATATTAAAGAACAGATACTAGAAGTAGCTTCACAAGTTTTGAGAGCTCCTAAAGATGACCTCGTCATAGAAGATGAGAAGGTATATGTAAAAGGAAGACCTGAATGGAGTATACACTTTAAAGATATTGCCGCTGGATATGTATATCCAAATGGGAATACTGTTGGAGGACCGATAATTGGACGCGGGTACTATGTAGGAAGCAGGTTATCTTATCTCGATCCAGAGACCGGTCAAGGATATCCTGCTTTAAAGTGGACTTTTGGAGCTCAAGCTGTTGAGATCGAGCTAGATATTGAGACAGGTGAAGTAAAGGTCTTGAAACTTGTTTCAGCGTTCGATGTGGGAAAAGCTATAAACCCACAGCTTGTTGAAGGACAGATAGTTGGAGGAGTACTCCAATCTCTAAGTCTAGGCATGTGGGAAGAATATAGATACGATGGAAATGGGAGAATGCTTAATCCAAATCTAACTGATTACAAGATAGCTAGAGCAGGAGATATCCCTGAAGAGCATGTAGTAGTAGTGATAGAGAATCCTCAGAAGGATGGTCCATATGGAGCTAGAGGTGTAGGAGAGCTATCTATGTTATCTGTTCCACCCGCCATCGCTAATGCAATCTTCCACGCTGTAGGAGTAAATATAAACGACTTACCAATATCTTTTGAAAATATTTGGAAAGCTATAAGTAAGAAGAGGTGAAGAAGATGCTTCCAAAACTTGATTATTCATCTCCTAGAACTCTTGGAGAACTGCTTGAGCTTCTAGATAGATACAAAGATCAAGCTAAGATTCTTGCTGGAGGAACAGACTTGATAGTATCGCTAAGAGAGAAGTTGGAGAAGCCAAAGTACATCATCGATATCAAAAAGATCCCAGAACTTGGTAAGCTTGAGTATAGAGAAGGAGAAGGATTAACCATTGGTGCAACCGTAACTTTCAAGAACATTCTAGAAAATCCAGTTATCAAAGATAGATATTCTGTATTGTGGGAAGCAGTAAAGACCATTGGAGATATGGTTTTAAGAAATAGAGCAACCCTCGTAGGAAATATATGTACTGCAAGCCCTGCTGGTGATAGTTCACCCGCTCTACTAGTCTTAAATGCTAGAGTGAAGATTGTAAGTAAAGAAGGTTCTCGAGAGATACCTTTAGAGAATTTCTTTACCGGTGTGAAGAAGACTGTATTAAAACCATGGGAGATGGTGAAGGAAGTACTAGTCCCTGAACCTCCAAAGAAGTCTTTTGGAAGATATCTAAAGATGATGAGAGTTCGAAGTGAAGATCTCTCAGTCGTTGGAGTTGCTGGATTAGGATATAGAGAAGGAGGAGAGATAAAGATTAGGCTTGCTTTCTCCAGTGTTGCTCCAACACCTCTAAGGGTTAAGGAAGCAGAAGAAGCATTTGCAAAACCTGGACCTATTGAAGAAAAGATAGAGAGAGCAGTTCAAGTTGCTGTAGAAAAAGTCTCACCTATCTCAGATGTAAGAGGTAGTGCAGAATATAGATTAAATCTAGTGAGGGTCTTAACTAGAAGATTACTGAAACAATTGGTGGAGGTGGTCTAGTTGGAGAGAAAGAAGATAACTTTTAAGATAAACGGGGAAGAGAAAACTCTTGAGGTAGAGCCAAATAAAACACTTCTATGGCTTATTAGAGAAGAGCTTAAACTGAAGGGGACGAAGAGAGCATGTGAAAGAGGAGACTGTGGATTATGTACAGTTTTATTAAATGGAGAACCTGTGAAGTCTTGTCTTGTTCTCGCTGTTGAGGTTGATGGTTCTGAGATTATAACTGTCGAAGGCTTAGCTAGAAACGGTGAACTTACACCATTGCAGAGAGCATTCATAGAACATGGAGCACTACAATGTGGATTCTGCACACCAGCATTTTTAATCGTTGGTCACTGGTTAATCAACCGAAATCCAAGACCTTCAAGAGAAGAAGTAATAGAAGCATTGAATGGAGTTCTCTGTAGATGTACAGGCTATAGATCAATAATAGATGCAATACTAAGTGTTACCAAAACTGAGAAGTAATCCTCTAAACTTACTTCTTAATTCTTTTTTATTAGAAAACCATCTAGTACTCATTTCTATCTTTTAAACTTAAAACTTAAATTTACCTTCTTTATCCTTAATTAACCATGTCTAAAGCACGTAAGATTGCTCTATCAAGTATCTTCGCAGTCTTTACATCCCTCGGTGCACAGCTCTCATTCTATATCGGACCAGTACCTATAACTTTACAATCTCTCTTCGTCATACTTTCAGGTATAGTAGGAGGATACAGTGTAGGTCTCCTCTCACAACTGATATATTTAGCTCTAGGATTGGCAGGTCTACCAGTTTTCGCAGGTTTTAAAAGTGGGTTCGCAACCCTCCTCGGTCCTACAGCCGGTTATCTAATATCCTTTCCAATAGCAGCGGCTATCGCAGGCTTAATCTACAAACCTACAAACAGTAGACAGATGATTAGCGCATTATTAGCATGTATCTCAGCTGAGTTGATTATCTACGGTCTAGGTGTTCCTTGGTTAATCTTCTGGTTCTCCAATTTCTCTGGACTAGCATTATCTGAAGCGATCTATAGAGGAGTGGTAATGGGATCGCTAGTATTCCTTCCAGGAGATGGATTGAAGATAGCAATTATAATATATCTTCTGAAAAGGAAAGATTTCTCACAAATAATAATTAAAGCAAGAGCTTAGATAAGTTCCAGCTTTTTGATCTTTGAAGGATTTAGAACGATCTCTCCTCTTGTAGACTCGATGATTAGGTTTCCAGTAATTTCAAGATCTTTTACTAAACCTGTTACATCTTCCTGGTCTAGGGAGACGGATACTGTTCTCCCAATCATCTCCATCCTACTCTTAATAACTTCAACCAACTTTTGGTAAGCCCCTGCTCTATACTCTTCATAATACTTTTTTAATTCTTTCAGTATCTTTATTAGAAATACCTCTCTATCTATTGTCTCACCATATTCTTCGAGTAATGTTGTAGCCTTATCTCTTAGTTCTTCAGGTAAAGACTCTATTTGAAAATTTAGGTTCACCCCGATCCCTACAAGTGCTCTCGATATCAATTCATCAATAACATCTGACTCTACAAGTATCCCTGCGATCTTCTTATTCTTTAAGTATACATCGTTTGGCCATTTAATATGAGCTTTAAGCCCAGTAACGTCTTCAATTGCTTTAACAATCGATAGTGAACATAGTAAGCAAAGGATAGCGTATGTTGAGATTGGAGTTTTAGGGTATAGGATGATCGTAAACCACAATCCACCTGGAGGAGAATACCATCCTCTCCCCAACCTCCCCCTACCTTTAATCTGTTCTCTAGCTACTACAACAGTAAATTCTTCAACTGCTCCAAGACTCCTCGCTAAGTCTTGAGTAGAATCTACAACATCATAAAAATAAATCTTTAAGTCTCTCGGTCCAACCTCTTCCATCATAATCTCTTAAAAATAAGATCTGCTAATTAATATTCAATCGAGGATGAATTCAATATCGTTAAATCTATATCTTCGAGAGTAGAGTAGAATTGAACACTTGATAAAAGTCTCTATCAACACATTCCATCAATACTTGAGTAGATCACAATAGAAGTAATACTAAAATAGATCGTTTTTTATTTTCATAACATGGCCTTAACTAACTATATAGAATTAGGAATAATTTTCACGTTGAACTGGCTTCTATTCGTAACAGGAGGAATCGTCGCCCTACTAATACTGATCTATCTACTCCGCCGATCTACATCTCCTAAACCAGTAGAGATTAAAGAGAAAACTGAACTTAAGGAAGAGAAGACTGTTGAAGAAGAACTTGAATTAATCGCAGGTATTAGTGCTGTAGTTGCATCGCTATCTCAACCTATGAAAACTGTATACGTAAAAGAGAGCTTGGAACCTTCTATGTCACCATGGAAGATTTCAAGCATACTACATTCTTCACGATATGGAGGGGTGGATTGAGTTGAAGAGAAGGTTCCGAGTAACAGTAGGTGGTAAGGTATTTGAAGTTGAGGTTGAAGAAGTCGGTGTAGAAGAAGTAGTTACTATGCCTCCGCCTACACCTATTCCAACCACTCCAACACATAGAGAGGAACGGAGAGCAGCTCCCACTCCTATTCAAGAAGCTAAAGTTGAGACAGTTAAAGCACGAGGTATAGTGAGAGCACCGATCCCTGGAACCATCGTATCGATAAAATGTAAAGAAGGTGATTCAGTTAAAGCTGGAGATCCCATCTTAGTCTTAGAAAGTATGAAGATGGAGAATATGATATATTCTCCTATATCTGGTAGGGTAAAGCGGATCTATGTTCAAGAAGGGGTTTCTGTTAATGCAGAAGATATGTTAATTGAGATTGAGTAAGGTGGGTCGTCGATGGAGTTTTTGACAGCATATGCTGGCAATATAATCATGATTACCGTCGGGTTTATACTCATTTACTTAGCGATCAAGAAAGGGTATGAACCGCTACTTTTGATACCTATCGGGTTTGGAGCAATCTTAGTAAACATTCCCCACGGTGAATTGATGGAAGTAGGCGGATTCATCAGGTACCTATACGAATACGGAATACTTACAGAGCTGTTCCCGATACTAATCTTCATCGGTATAGGGGCCATGATAGACTTCGGTCCTCTCTTTGGGATGCCGTGGGTACTACTATTGACCATACCCGCACAAGTTGGGATACCTTTAACAATGATCCTAGCTTTGACATTGGGGTTCACACCTGAGAGAGCCGCTAGCATAGGTATAATCGGCGCCATGGATGGCCCCACAGCCATTTACGTAGCATCACTATATGCAGAAGACCTGCTTGGTCCAATCGCTGTCTCAGCCTACATGTACATATCAATAGCTCCACTCCTGATAGTACCACTCTCAAGACTACTTTTAAGTAAGAAAGAGAGGCTAGCACGAATGCCTTATAAGCAGGGAACTTACTCAAGAATACTAAAGATCATATTTCCAATAATTGTAACGATCGTAATAGGGTTGCTAGCTCCAAAAGGTTTGCCTCTGATAGGAGCATTAATGTTTGGAAACTTCTTAAAAGAGTGTGGTGTAGTTGAAAGGTTGTCAAAATCTGCACAAAATGAATTATCAAATATAGTAACTCTTCTACTAGGTTTAAGTATTGGTGGAACTATGGTTGCAGAGAAATTCATAAATCTCTCAACTTTAATGGTCTTCGGACTTGGAGTCATCGCTTTCATCACAGACATATCGTTCGGGCTTATTGCAGGAAAGATAGCATACTATCTAACTAGAGGAAAGATAAACCCATTGCTTGGAGCTACCGGTATCTCAGCTTTTCCAATGGCTGCGAGAACAGCTCACCTAATTGCCCGTCAAGAAGATCCAGACAACTGGATACTGATGCATACTATAGCTACAAATACTGGAGGTCAGATAGCATCCGTCATCGCTGGAGCCGTCGTACTATCTCTCATCCCACAATATCTCGGTCTATAATGGCATGTTCCCATGTTTCTTCGGAAGCCTAGACACTAAGCTCCTCTTACCTTTCATATACATCTTTAAAGCTTTGACAAGCATCGGTCTAGTCTCTTTAGGCTCTATTACTGCATTGATATATCCTAGACCTGCAGCAACATAAGGGTTAGCAAACTTGAATCTATACTCTTTAATTAAATTAGATATAACCTCATCTCTCTTAGATGGTTCAGCAGAATCTATCTCCTTCCTATATATTATCTCTACTGCACCTTCAGGTCCCATAACCGCTATCTCAGCTGTCGGATAAGCGAAGACGACGTCAGCTCCTAGACTCTTACTACACATAGCTATGTAAGCTCCACCATATGCTTTCCTAACAACAATAGAGATCTTCGGAACGGTTGCTTCAACATATGCATAGATTACTTTTGCTCCATGTCTTATTACACCTCCATGCTCTTGCTTCGTCCCAGGTAGATATCCAGGAACATCTACGAAAGTTATAAGCGGTATGTTGAAGCAATCACAGAATCTAACGAACCTAGCAATCTTATCTGATGAATCTATATCTAATACACCAGCTAGTGAAGCCGGCTGATTTGCGACAACCCCTACTGAAACTCCAGCTAACCTCGCAAACCCTACCACAGCATTAGGTGCAAAATCCTTCTTAACTTCTAGAAAAGAGTTTCTATCGAAGATTATGTTGATTAAATCTCTTATATCGTAACTCTTCCTCGGATCAGCAGGTACTATATAGTTTAATTCTTCATTTACCCTATCTGCTGGATCTCCAGTCTCGATAAATGGTGGATCTTCAAGACAGTTAGATGGTAGATAAGATATCAATCTTCTAACGAGATTTAATGCTTCAACATCATTAGGTGCGGTAAAATCGGCTACACCCGAGATCCTCGAATGGATATGGGATCCGCCTAGATCTTCGAAAGAGACGTCTTCTCCCATCACAGCTTTAACGACACGAGGACCAGTGATGAACATATAGCTTGTCTTATCCACCATTATTATAAAGTCTCCTAGAGCAGGAGAGTACACTGCGCCTCCTGCACACGGTCCCATTATAACAGTGATCTGTGGGATTACACCTGATGCTCTAACATTTCTTGCAAAATATTCTCCTATAGCATGTAGAGATGCAACTCCTTCTTGAATCCGTGCACCTCCTGAATCATTCAACCCTATTATCGGGACACCCAGCTCCATCGCACGGTCTAGAATCCTAGTGATCTTGTTAGCGTGGATCTCTCCTATAGATCCTCCCATGAATGTAGCGTCTTGAGCGAATACAGCGACCAATCTACCATCTATCCTCCCTAAACCTGTAACTATTCCATCACCTAGTACTTTCCTCTTATCCATCCCGAATTCAGTAGATCGATGTACCATGAATGAATCTAGCTCCATGAAGCTATCTTTATCTAGTAACAAGTCGATCCTCTCTCTTGCCGTTAACTTTCCCCCTTGATGTTGTTTCTCTATAGCTTCTACCCCACCGCCTAGTTGAGACTTCTTCCGCATCTCATACAACTCATTTACTAATTCTTCAGTAGACTTAAACAACTTCTCACTCATTAATCTTCACAGATAAGTTAGCGAAATGAGAGATATTTAAGGATACACTGTAAATCGACAATAACTATAAACATCGATAAAGACTACACTATATTTATCTTCATATAACAATTAAATAATAGGTCGAGAGAATGTAATGCTTAGAATCTTCAATTAGTTTTTAAGTAATACTCTAAATTTATGTTATGTCTAGTCTGTTAGATTACAGTCTCTTCAATTATTTCTTCTATAGTGTAGTCTTCCAACCTCCAGATCTTCTGTACTAATCTATTTCTCTGGTCTCTTGGGATCAAGTATCTCGTTAATTCATCAAACTTCTTCTCTACTTCTTCATCGGTCATAGGATTCTTAGGATGACCTCTAGCATACTCTACTTCTTCTGAAAACCTCCTCCCATCTTTAGTTACTATAGTTATTCTATTTGAGAAAGATCTTGGATATTTTTCATTGATTTCTGGGTCAACCCTTACCTCCATACGCCTCATCAAAGAGAGTACATGCTGATTTCTAATATCATGATAATGCTCGATAGTTATATTTCCCCAGACTAGAGCAGCAGCGACTATCCACATTAAAGAATGGTCTGCTGTCTCTTTAGTATGGGGATCCCATTTCTCAAGATCTTTTGGACCAATTATATCATAAGCTGCTTGGAAGGTTTCAATCAAGATCTTCTCTACATCATTTAAGTGGACTTGTTCTCTTAACTTCAAGACAGCCTCAACAGCAGTCTGAGCATGATATTCTACAGGATACTTTTTTATGTATGTATCAAGAATTCTCCTCGGAGGCTTCTTATCCTCCATCGATGTTAATACACTTGTATCGAAATCTCCTTGTAAGAGCTGTTTTATAAAAGCCATCTCACCTTCAAATGGTTTGAAAGGTCCAGTAAACCCTTCTTTTGCAAGTAGTGAAGCAAAGACAGCGTTTCTCGTAGAGTTCGCTGCTGCAGCACCCTTCCACATACTTAGTTCTCCAACTCTTGTCTGTCTCATAGAAGCATGGGGAACAGTGTAGATTGAGAGAGAGTGTTGTATCTTCTCTAAGTCTAATCTTAAAAGCTTACAGGAGAGAACAGTACTACCTATACCTAGAAAGTTTACGTGGTCCCATCCTCTCTTTCTTAAGCTACCGCCATCGCAGAATGTTACTGATGCTTCATAACCAATAGCTATGCTCGTAATAATATCTTTTCCTGAAGAGTTTAATGAGTCTCCGAGGCCGAAGGCTGCAGCTATCATATCGCTAGGGTGTAGAGGTTCTTTAGAGAGATATGTATCGTTGTAATCATGGTATCTAATCATTATTCCATTTATAAATGAAGCCCAGTCAGGTGAGATCTTATACCTTGTGCCGATTATTCTTCCACCACTACTACTAGTATACAGTGAAGCAACTCGACGGCTTTTAATAACTGGGTCAGCATAGTAAGCTGCAAAGGCTACCGCAATCGAGTCTATTATCCTCCTCTTTACTTCATGTATAGTCTCGTGTGGAAGCTTGTTGTAATCAATGTCAAGAGTATATTCTGCTAAGATGCGGGTTATCTTATCCATGTTCTACTCACCTTCTTCTCAACTTCTTCAGCAATCCTTCTATCAAAGCTTTCATACTCATCGTAATATATTAGATCGTACAGCTCTTTTCTGGTAAACATTTTAGAGAGCATCTTTTCTTGAGACCCATCTTTCATCAAATTTATCAATCCTTCTCTCATAGCGTTCATCGCCAACCTCAACAACGTCACGGGATATATAACAAGCTTATACCCTATCTCTTCTAATCTCTTGAAGGATAGGATTGGAGATCTTCCGAACTCAGTCATATTAGCTAGTAATGGAGCTTTAACCTTCTTTGCAAACTCTATGAACTCTTCTTCAGATTCTAAAGCCTCTGGAAAGATTACGTCTGCACCAGCCTCTATGTATAGCGTCGCTCTCTCTACAGCATCTTGAAAACCATTAACCCCTCTAGCATCTGTTCTAGCAATTATTATAAGATCAGGGTTTACTCTAGCTTCTACAGCAGCTTTAATCTTCCTCGCCATCTCAAGTGGCTCGATAAGCTTCTTACCAGATAAGTGTCCGCACTTCTTCGGGAGCACTTGATCTTCTATCTGGATAGCTGATGCTCCCACTTTCTCGAACTCTCTAACCGCTCTAACCACATTTAACGCTTCTCCATAACCAGTATCTGCATCCACGATAACTGGAATATCTATAGAGTCTACAATATACTTAACCACTCTAACCATCTCATCCATTGTTATCAACCCAATATCTGGTAATCCAAGAGAAGCTGTTACAGCTGCCCCAGAAACGTATACAGCCTTAAACCCCATCCTCTCAACTAACATTGCAGATAATGGATTGAAAACTCCAGGTGCAATAATGATCTCACTCTTTTTCAACTCTTCACGTAGAAGATTAACAGTATCAACTCTCTTCTTTATCGTAACAGGTCCTCCCACTATCTCTCACCTCAACATATGATTTTAAAGAAACCCTTAAACGTTTTTAATATAGTAAGAAGTTATTAGCTTCTTTACTGATTTGTTACTACAATATGTACATAGATTCATTTTTCTTAAGAAGATCATAATAACCTCTTGAAGAAAAATTATTATTTGGATAAGAATATCTACATGATAGAAAATCGAAAACTTTGGTAAAAATATTGTACAATGCTGAGTACTTTGGGTATTGTCTAGGTCAATCCATTAAATCATAGTAATGTAGTCAAAGTATTTTAGATAGCTGGAGATTCTAAAAGATGATCGAGTATGTCTTCGATAAAAGATGAGATTGAGAAAGCTAATAGAGAAGCTGTTGAAAGAATGATGGAGTCTGATCCTATATGGGTTGATGTAGGTATCGCTAAAGAAAAGATACCTGGAATGAAGGATTACTTACTGCTTCATGCAGGGCCTCCTCTAACATGGGAGAAAGCTGCGGGACCTATGAAAGGTGCGATAATAGGTGCTATAATATATGAAGAATGGGCGGATACTCCTGAAGAAGCTGAGAAACTTGTTACATCTGGTAAAGTTGTCTTAGAACCTACCCATATCCATAATGCCGTCGGACCCATGGCTGGGATAATCTCTCCGAGAATGCCTGTATATGAAATATATGATAAAAGATATGGTAATAGAACATATACGAATTTTAATGAAGGGATAGGGAAAGTCTTACGATATGGAGCATATAGTAAAGAGGTAATAGATAGACTTAGATGGATCGAGTCGACGGTCGCTCCGCTACTCCAAGCAGTGATTAGAGAGATAGTAAAAGATAAGGGTGGAGTATCTTTTAAGAGTATTATCGCTCAAGCACTACAGATGGGCGACGATTGCCACAATAGGTATAATGCTGCTACAAGTCTTCTCTTAAAAGAGATTACACCATACATGATGGATACAGGGTTCAGTATACAGACGATAAGAGAAGTATATAACTTTCTAGCTGGAAACAATTTTACAACATTAAACTTAGGGATGGCGTCTGCCAAAGCGATGACATTGGCTTCTCACAACATTAAGTATAGTACGATCGTAACTGTTATGTCTAGAAATGGTACTGAGACTGGAATATGGGTTAGCGGGTTAGGAGATAGATGGTTTACAGCTCCTGCTCCAACTCCTAAAGGCGTATGGTTTCCAGGATTTTCTGAAGCAGATGCTAACCCAGACTTAGGAGATAGCTCGATCACAGAGACCGCTGGGTTCGGTGGCTTCGCTATGGCCGCAGCTCCAGCTATAGTTTCATGGGTAGGTGGAAGCGTTCAGATAGCGATTGAGATAACCACCAAGATGTATGAGATAACGTATACGAAGCATAAGTATTTCACGATACCTTATCTGAACTTTCAAGGAACACCTACAGGGATAGATATTAGAAAGATACTAAAGACAGGTATCGTTCCAACGATAAACACAGGTATTGCTCATAAAGAACCAGGTATAGGTCAGATAGGTGCAGGTATAGTATCTTTCCCATTCGAAGTATTCAAGAAAGCTTTCGAATCATTTGTTGAAGAGTATGGTATATAGACTCAATGCCTCTACAATTGGGAAAAGATCTAAGGAGATCTTAGATGATCTCATTTATGAACCCGTAATCCACCATGTATTTCCCAATACATTATATCTCGAAGCGGATGGAGAGATGATAATAGTAACCAGGAAAGATAATCGTTCACCTCATACTATAAACACTTCTCAAGATAGTTTAAACCGCTCTTTCCAATCTTATGTTAAAGTAAGAGATAAAGTAGAAGTAGATGATTCTTATATCCGGGTTGGAGAGCTGGAGATAGAGTTAAGGGATGCTGAAATCTATACACCGATAGAGATAGTTAAGATCAGAGATGTAGATGATTCACTTGAAAAATTATTTTGGAAGGGGTTAAACAGTATAATGATACTCTATTCTATTTCATCGAGTTGTATATCGATACTAGAATTGGATGGGTTTAGAGAGTTCTTGAAAAACGTGGTCTACCCATTTTCAAGAAGGAATGTAGAAGCTGTTAAGAGGATTGAGGAATATAGAGCACTACTCGGATTAGGTGGAGGGTTCACACCTTCAGGAGATGACTTCTTGTTAGGATTTATAAGTATTGTAAACTTAGTAGATGAAGAACTTCAAGTACCGAAGATAGTATTGGATGAGGACGTCTTATTTAACTATACTAACTGGGTTAGTGGAATGTTCTTAAAGTATGCACAGCATGGTTTATACGATGAACACCTTCATCAATTACTAACATCTTTAAGCTTGAGAGATGAAGAGATCTTCACAGATTCTCTTCTCCAGCTTGTAAGGAGAGGTCATACTTCTGGTTTAGATATTTCTCTAGGAGTCGTAACTGGATTAGCATCAATTATAGATATCTTGAAGAGTAGGGGCTTGACGGAGAAGTTGATAAAAGATGTTCTAAATATTTCTCTGTAAAGATAGAAAATATTTATGGAGGACATCAGATCTACATTAACGGTATGGGTATAAGGGTTAGATTATACTCAAGGTTAAAAGAGGCTGTCGGAAGAGATGAGATAATATTAGATCAGACACCAAAGAATGTTGGAGAGCTTATAGAAGATATCTCGAAGATATTTGGAGAAGATTTTAAAAAGATAGTTTACCAAGATAATAGATTAAGAGATAATCTGATGATATTAGTAAATGGTCATAGTATTAAGCTCTTAAAGGGGTTGGAGACCCCGCTAACAGAGACCGATAATATATCAATCGATGTAATAGATTTGGTAGAGATTATTGGAGGAGGATGAAGATTCAACTATACTCCATCAAGCACATTATTTACCTTGCTAGTAATAATTGATTAAGAAGATAGATCATGATCTGGAAATGTTTATGATATAGAATTAACCAATCTAGAATGAAGAGTTATGGATATCGTTAAGAATATAGTGAAGGTTAACTTCTTTAGAGATTCATTACAGCTTATGCAGTTATCTGAAGAAGTCAAAAAAATGGATGGTGTATTGGATGCTGCTATAGTGATGGGTACTGCTACTAATAAAGAGATCTTAGAGAAGCTTAATCTCTTAACAGATGAAGGGAAAAAAGCAACTTCAAATGACTTAATCTTAGCTATAAGAACTAGAGATGAAAGCCTACTTCCGAAAATAATCTCAACAGTAGAAGATATGTTGATGAAGCCTTTAACAAGTCTTCAACCTTCTCTAGATAGAGCATACTACACTATCGAATCCGCATTAGAAGCTTTACCCGATACAAATCTAGCAGTTATCTCGATACCGGGACAGTATGTTAAAGAAGTAGCTTTGAAAATTCTAGAGAGAGGAATACATATTCATCTATTCAGTGATCACGTACCAATAGAAGATGAAGTAGAATTGAAGAAGTATGCGAGTGAGCGTGGTCTCCTTGTTCTAGGACCAGGAGCTGGAACATCGATAATTAACGGTAAAGCTATAGCTTTTGCCAATAAGGTAAGGAGAGGTCCTATCGGGATAGTTGCAGCAGCTGGTACAGGTTTACAAGAGGTTAGCGTAATTCTAGATAGAGTTGGTTTAGGAGTATCGCAAGGTCTCGGTGTAGGGGGGAATGATGTAAAAGAGAGTGTAGGAGGCATTATGACTTTAGACTGTATTAAATATCTTGAAGAAGATGAAGAAACAAAATCTATAATGGTTATCTCGAAACCTCCTGATGAGTCTGTATTAAAGAAGATTATAAGATTTATTGAAGAAGAGACTAGGAAACCATATGTCTTATGTTTTCTAGGTGTTAAGAAGTATACTCCTCCGAAGAGATTAGCTAAGCGGATACATTCATTTAGAACCCTCCACTCAGCCGTACTAGATATGATCAAGCTCACCGACCCGGAGAGATTTAAAGATTCTAAAGCGAAGATCTCTCTAAAACTCTCTGAGCTGAAGAAGCTCTGCAACATGCTTTCAAAGAATTTAAAACCTAATCAAAGATATCTTAGAGCTCTTTATACGGGTGGAACATTAATGTATGAATCCCTCTTGATATATCGTGAAATAATAGGTAAAGATGTTTACAGCAATGCACCACTCGATCCAAGGTATAAGCTAGAAGATTCTTATAAAAGCTATATGCACTCGGTAATAGACCTTGGGGAAGAAGAGTTTACAGCTGGTAGAGCTCATCCAATGATAGATCCAACGATCAGAAAGATAAGATTAATAGAAGAAGCTAAAGATCCTGAAGTAGCAGTAATAACCATGGACTTTGTTCTAGGTTATGGGGCTCATCCAGATCCAGTTGGAGCTATGCAGGAAGCGATAATTGAAGCTAAAAGATTGGCTGAAAAAGATTCTAGAAATATAATTATAATGGGTCACGTATGTGGAACAGAAGCAGACCCTCAGAATTCTTCAATACAGGAAGAGAAGTTGAAGAGTTTAGGAGTTACAATCTTTCCAACGAATGCATTAATGGCTTTTGCATCAGCTTTAGTGGCTAAACGATGTAAGATATCAGATGAGAAATTGAAAAAAGCGTATAAAGTATTCTTGGATGTTTAGGAGGGGTACAGATGAGTGATAAAGTTAAGAAGCTTTTTAGAGAAGAGCCGAAGATAGTAAATATTGGTTTAGAGATATTTTACAGTTCTCTTAAAGATCAAGGAATAGAGGTAGTACAGGTAAACTGGCAACCTCCACCGAGCATAGAGAAAAGATTGAAAGAGAAGCTAGATAAAATACTATAAGATCTTTCACTTCTTTTGATAAAACCTTGATGCGCTCTTGATCGCCTTTATGATCTCGAGGTAAGTACCACATCTGCAGATTATACCGCCCAACTTTTCTTTTATTTCTTCTTCTGATGGATTAGGGTTCTCAATTAATAGTTGATGGGATGCGAGAACAAAAGCAGGTGTACAGAATCCACATTGAAATGCTCCATGTTCTATGAATGCTCTCTGGATCGGTGATAATTCACCATCTTTAACCAAGCCTTCGACAGTTATAATCTCAGAACCATCAACCTCAACAGCGAGAACAAGACAAGACTTCACCAGTTTTCCATTCAATAGAACTGTACATAGACCACATTCTCCACGCCAACATGCTGCCTTTAAACTCTTTATCTTTAACTTATCTCTCAATACATCTAATAGAATTTCATTATCTTTAACTTCAACCGTTCTCTTAATTCCATTTACTATCAAACTCAACTTGTGAACCATATTTACACCTCCTCTACTAGCTCTTTCAAAAGCTTCATAGTAAGTATTTTAATGAGGTGTCTTCTATAATCTTCAGAAGCGAGAACGTCTGAGATAACTTCAAGTTCTTCAGAAGCTTTTATCGCTGCCATAGATATAAGAGCATTTAAATCTCCATCTCTTAAGAGGATCTTTTCAGCTTCAAGTGCTCTTGCAGGCTTTGAGGAGATTGCTCCATATACTAATCTCACATCTTTCTTCTTTGCTGTAATTAAGAGGTAGGCTGCGATATTGAGTAGAGCGAACTCAGAGCCTGTGTTAAATTTTAAGAATCCACTTTTTGCTTCTTCAGGAATATCTGGTAAGTGGATCGAGGTAACGATCTCTCCAGGTTTGAGGTCGATCTCAACAGGTCCTTTAATAAAATCGGCGACAGGTGTTCTTCTAACTTCATCTAAACTCTTTATCTCGACTTCTGCACCATAGGCGATCAATGGTATTGGACCATCAACCCAAGGTATTGCTTCACAGATATTACCTATCAATGTAGCTCTATTTCTTATTATATTGTCTGAAGCTAACTTTACTGCTTGGTATAATGCTCTATACTTCTCCTTTAGTAATTGGTATTTCTCTAACTCTGAGAAGGTTATAGTAGCTCCAATAGTCAATCCTTCACCTTTCTTGTATTCAAGCTTTTTCAGCTCTGCTATCTCCTTGATATCTATTACATGAGTTGGTGAGATAAGCCTCTCCTTCATGAATGGGATTAAACCTACTCCACCAGCCATTACCTTTGCCTCATCTCCATACTTTTCCAAGAGCTCTAAAGCTTCTCTCAATGTCTTTGGTTTATGGTAAGTGAACTCCGGGAGAGTGAAGTACGGAGACCCAAAACTCATTTTTTCACCTCCACCATCTTCTTAAATTCTAGAAACTTCTTTAATGCTTCATCAACAATCTCAGGTCTCTGCTCTCTTAAAGCCTTCCAGATATTTTCAGGACTCATTGGAAGCTCGTTCAACTTGACTCTCAATGCTCTATAGATTGCATTAGCTATCGCTGGCGCTACACCTATCATAGTTAGTTCACCTACACCTCTCGCACCATAGGGTCCATCAGATTGAGGAGTCTCAACCGTTTTCCAAATAATCTGTTTAGGAATATCTTTTATTCTAATTAAGTAGTAGTTTGTAAAGTTGGGGTTCACAACCCATCCTCTCTCATCAAACTTTATCTGTTCGTATAACCCTATACTTAAACCCATTAAGAAGCCTCCGTTCACTTGTTGCTCTACCAGTAGTGGATTTATCACTTTTCCTAAATCAAGTACTTGTACACCTTTCAAGACCTCGACTTCACCTGTAAGAAGATTTACCTCAATTTCTACTGCCGTTCCACCAAAAGTATGGAATATTGTAGGATTTCCTTGACCCGTCTCAGGGTCGAGATATGTTGTATGGGTAGACATGAATACACCTCTACCGATCACAGGTCCTCCAATAGAATTGCCGTTGGGGTAAGTATAGCCCATAACTATATCTTGAAGAGGTATCTTCTCCCAAGGCTTACCTTTCACTCTTACCTCTCCATCTACTAGCTCTAGATGGTCTTCCGGACATCTTAAAACCTCTGATGCAATCTTGAATATCTGCTTCTTCGCATCTTCTATAGCATTAAGTATTGCTATACCATCTGTGAATAAACCTCTACTTCCAACTGTCTGCCACGTGTAAGCTGATTTATGAGTATCTCGAATATAGTCTACTCTTATCTTCTCTAATGGTAGTCCGAATTCTTCAGCTACGATCTGCATCAATGCTGTCACAGTCCCTTGACCGAAATTCCCAGTAGCGATCAAGAGGTCTATACTTGCATCTTCGTTAAACTTCAAAATAGCTGATGCAGAAGCATTAGGAGGTTGAGCTGGACCTTTAACGAATAAAGCTAAACCTTTAGATCTTATCTTCCAAGGTTCTCTAGGTTTTTCAGAAGGTTTACCCCATCCAATCTCTTCCAGTAATACCTCTAATACCTTCTGAGGGTTTCCAGCGTCTTCTCTCAATCTCTCACCTGTACATGTCTCGGATATCCCAGGCTTAACTAAATTAATCTTCCTAAGTTCTGCAGGGTCGATCCCTAGTTTTTCAGCTGCCTTATCCATTATCTGTTCTAGAACCCAATGGCTTTCCGGGTATCCGAAACCTCTTAGAGCAGTTGTAGGAATCTTGTTAGTATAAACAGTTAGAGATTCTACTCTTATGTTGGGTATCTCGTAGCAACCGTCTGCAGAATAGCCGACTGCTCTACCAACGTTCACGGTGTAGTCTGCATATGCTCCAGCATCTAGAATAAACTTAACATCATATGCGATGAATCTACCATCTTTCTTAAATCCCGCTTTAGCGAAACCATAGAATCCTTCTCTAACTGCAGCTGAAGTGAATTGTTCTTTCCTCGATAATACTAGTTTCACTGGGCGGTATCCTGCTTCTTTAGAAAGAATAGCAACTAGTGCCTCCCATCCTAAACCTGCCTTCCCACCGAATCCTCCTCCAACATACGGAATCTTCACAATAATCTTATTGTGAGGTATTCCGAGAGATAGTGCCATGATCTGCCTGATGGGAGCAACGTTCTGCCAACTCGTCCATATCTCAACAGTACCATCTAGATGGTAGTGGGCTACGACGTTGTGCACTTCCATGAAGCAGTGGCTTACGTGAGGTATGTAAAACTTCTCTTCTATGATTACATCAGCTTCTCTAAACCCTTTCTCTACATCACCTTTAACTAGAGTAAACTTATTAGCAATATTTGTTCCAGGTATAGGCCTAAATGCAGGTGAGTGCCGATATTCCTCCATCTTTTCATGTATTAATGGAGCATCTGGTGAGAGAGCTTCTAAAGGATCAAAAACCGTAGGTAGTTCTTCATACTCTACATCAACGAGGTCTATAGCTTTTTCAGCTGCTTCTAAGCTTTCTGCAAGAACTGCTGCAACTGGGTGTCCAACCCACCTCACCTTATCTATAGCTAGAAGGTCTCTATCTCCAGCATACATTCCAACTCTATATGGAAAATCTTTACCAACTACGACCTTAACTACTCCGGGAACTTGTAATGCTTTACTTACATCGATCTTCTTAATCTTAGCATGAGGTACTGTGCTAGTGACTAGTTTAGCATATAGCATTCCAGGAAGCTCGACATCTAGAGTGTACTGAGCGGTTCCCGTAACTTTGTAGAATCCATCCTGAGGTGGTACAGGTCTTCCAATATACTTAAAGGTCAATTCCCATACCTCCTAATCAAAGTCACAATATCATTACCCTACTTAAATTTATCTCTTAAATAGTTGAATTTGTAAGTTTACGCTTAATGCAATCAAAAAGCTGGTCGACGATCTTTCTTACATATCCTTCTAGCATTGGTTTAGCTAGACTACCGAGAGGACCAGAGACATTTACATCTGCTAACCATATAAACTCAGTACCATATTCTAGCTCGTTTAACTTTAAATCTACGAGTGCATCGAAACCGCTTCCAACACCAGAACCGCTCAATTTCAGTTTAGCAGTATAATTTTGATGATCTTCTTTTACCACACTACTTGATGCACGGAATGTTCCTTTTATGAACCCTATGCTTACCTTAACTTTAGCTGTAACTCTTTTCCCCTCTTCTACAGAGTACTCTTCAAGACCAGGCACACACTCGATAACCTTAGAAGGTTCAGATATAAAGTTCCAGACATCTTCTCTACGAGAATTCAAAACCATCTTACCTTCAAACTTCACATATTGTTTCACCTACTCCTAGATTATAAATATTATTCAGCATCTCATCGAGTTAAGAATTATACATAATTGTTTTCTTTCATTGATATCTACCCGCTTTACAGTATAGAAAATAAACTTATATTGTATAGAAGGAAAATATTTACGTGGTCTAATATGGTGATGGATTGGAGTAAGATAGTAGATTGGAGTAGAGTTAAGATCTATGACTTATCTCAACCGACTAGTTGGAAGCAACCGCCTTTTATGTGGTATCCACCTATGAAAGTCTACTGGATCAAGACTCTTGGAGAACATGGTGTAAACGCTCAATACATAGAGACCTCACTCCATTTCGGAACTCACTTCGATAGCCAACTGCACTTTGTAACAGGTGGAAAAGACGTAGCTAGCCTACCATTAGAAGAATACCTAGTTGGTGAAGGAGTAATAGTAGATATCTCTCCATATGTCGGAGACTACGATATCTATACTGCAGAGACCGTGGAGAAAGCAGCTAAAAATGGCGGTGTTGAGATTAAGAAAGGAGACATACTCATACTACACACTGGATACCATAAATACGCTTGGTGTGGAACTGAACCTGATGAAGTTAGATACATGGTAAAGCATCCTGGTCCAAATGAAAGCTTTGCAAAATGGTGTATAGATATGAAGATAAAATGGATAGGTGTTGACGCTATGTCAGCAGACCACCCACTCAATACTGTAATTAGAAGAGCTAGACCAGACTTAGTTGCTGAAGCAGAGAAGAAGTGGGGTAGAAAGATAGAAGAGCTTATGCCATGGCCGCAGAACTATCAGCTAATGCATCTCAAACTCTTTCCCCACATGATACTACACGCTGAAAACATGGGAGGAGAAATAAGCAAAGTAGTCAATAGAAGATGCATTATTGGAGCCTTCCCATTCAAATTCCAAGATGGTGAATCAGCCTTCGCGAGAATAGTAGCATTCGCTAATGAAAAATAATCTTTTAAATCTCCATTCTATCTATATTTTCTAAAATACTATTGAAGAAATCTACAGATAATTGCTTTGACTTCTATTGCTTCTTACATTCAATTTAATAAGTAAATCTAAAAACCGATGTACTCAATAGATTGAGATAAGATCTAAGAGCGGTATCTTCATCTTAATACAGAGATTTTCTCTAACAAATCACGTTCTCTTAAGAATTTTATGAACTTCTGAAAGAGGAGAGAGTATTCATTATAATTATATAACGTGATTTGATGTCCAATCTCTAGATGATTCTCTACTTGTAGGGCGAACATGAATGCAATCTCTTCTTTCTCTAAAGTTAAATTATTAGACTTTGGTACTATCATCAATCCATACCACTCATCAATATATTTTTCTATAGTTTCAATATCTTTTTCAATGGCTTCGTATGGACATACTAAGATTTTTCGAGATCTAATATCTGAATCTACGTATTCATCATACTCGTCTAGGTTGAGTAGTTTATAATTAAATCCTAGAAACTCAGATAGCTCTCTAACTGAGTCTTTAAAGTTTCTAGGATACTTCTTAACTCCTACTCTTTCTCTTGGATAGATTATTGAAGGTGGGAGATCATATATCTCATAAGAAAACCCATAATCTCTAAATATTTTATCCATTGTTTCTATTAATACTCCTGGTCCAGTAGTGATATTACTTTCTATATCGACCTCTCTTGGACTTCCACCCCAAGATGGATCGCTCTGAGTCTCTCTATAACCACAACTTGGACTTATCCCTAAACAAAGTAATTTAAATCTCTTAATCTTGTTTTCTAAAAGTATCTCTGAACAACCGATACTCATCTTTTTACAAAGATCTTTAAAAAGAGCATTAGAGTATTGTTCTTTAACAAACCACCACCTCCTTAAACCAAGGTAGAATGCTTCAGGACATGGAAGCTGTATAAATTGGTAACCTTCTCTTCTCATAATATCCCAGACAGGTTTAACTACATTCTTCCAACGAGCAAT
>JANXDW010000019.1 GCA_025058515.1 Aigarchaeota archaeon | reverse complement strand
CGATACCTCTCGTCCTCTCTAGAAATATCTCACTATCAAAGAACATCTGGTAATAGTGGTTAAGTCTTAGATCCATCAACTCTGTTACAGCGTAAACATACTTCTTAAAATCTTCACTCACTTCATCTGGCTTAGGCTCTCACATTCCTCTTATATCTTCTCCTGTCTTCCGGATAATGTTAAGGAAGTCGCGTAAGGTTTTTATGGGTTAAGTATTAGATTACTTTAGGTCTTATGGTAAGGAAAGACGTTGTGGTGATTAAAGTTGAGCTTCCGAGATGGTTAGCTGAGAAGTTCCGAAGGTATGTTGCTGATAAGTATGGTCTTAGAAGAGGTTCTCTCTCCAAAGCTATCGCAGATATTATAGAGAAGGACATCGAGGCTAGTCATAGTGTTGTTTCCAGTAGCTTGGATGATATAGTTGGTTTAGGCTTATTATCAGATTATGACTGGATGGGTGAAGACTTGGTTGAAGTATTTAGAAGAAGATACAGCATATCTAATAGACGCCAATGTAGTTCTTGAAGTTCTCTATAAGAGGAGTCGCTGGGAAGAGTCGTACAAATTATTAAAGAAGGTTAGAGAAGGGTTGGTAAGAGCACTCATGCTACATTTCGCCATTCATGCAATCTCAGCGATGCTTGGAAATCCGGATCTAGTTGCAAAGCTACTTACAGAGATTTCATCATGGCGTGGCTTAACAATAGTAGATCTATCTATTCATGATGGGCTTGTTGCATGTGAGCTGGCGAGCAGAACTGGGCTCGATTTCGATGATGGGCTACACTACTACTTAGCAAAGAGAAGAAATATACCTATAGTAAGCTTTGATAAAGACTTTGACAAACTCGATATCAAAAGAATCGAACCACATGAGATAATCGTCTAAAAACATCCTTCAGAAGAACGCATACCCTAAGCTAAAATTTTGTCTTAGCTTCTTTCAATTCTTCATATTCTTCCATTAAAGCTAAGAATATCTGAAGCTAAGCCATGAATACCGTCACATCCACGTTACTGGTGGGGTAGATTGATGAGGAGTTTAAGAATTATCAATAACGGGTGTCGAGTATTTGGATACGCATACGGTTACACGCTTCAAGATTGGCTACACATAGATAATGTAGTGGACTCCGGATTTTTGAAAATAGTCTTCCATGCAACTATAGAAAAGGGCGAACAAGCAATAGAGGCCGGCACCATTAGTTTAATGCGATAGGCTAGGTTAAATAATATAGTTCTGTCGAACACATATCAGCAGAATATACTACTCATCTGCAAGATACATGTATTCCCTTTTAAGTGGCAGAATATTGGAATAGAAATAGTATATCAAATTTTCCCAACTTCTAAGTTTTCGTATTATTTTCAGAAGCGTATAGATAATTTTCCCAGCATTTCCGCTATCTCTATCTTTATTCTTTAATTTGGAGAATGGGGAGACTTGATTGCTTGTTAAGAGTCTGGGCGGTCTTCTCTTCAACATCCTAGCTAGATGACTTGAAGACTTTACTAAGATTAGAGCTGGAGAGCCTTCAGCTAGACGTGGATTAATCAATGCTATCCATCCATATCTGTTTAGCACGTATTCTTTTAATGCATGTCCAGTCACGCCACTCATATTATATACTATTAATCCTTCTCTAGTGTTTGTAATGGCTGTCATGTAATAGTCAGGATCATTCATGAGCTCCACCCATATAGCTCCTACTGGATCAGGTATGTCTTTAAGCACAGTCAGGTTTGTCTTAACATATCTATACAGAATGCCATCTTCTATCCAGATATAGTGAATTGCATCTGTTATGAAGTAATCTCTAAAACCCCATCTACCAGCATATATGATCATCCATCCTCTCTCCTTAAAGATTTTAAAATCGATTAGGAATTGCCCTTCTGATTCTACTCTATCCGTGAGCCATCTTCCAGGGCTGAGCATAAGAAACTGAGACCAGTGATGTCCTACTCTTTGACCTCCAGTTACTGGGTAGACATCTGAGTTCCCTTGCCACATGTCCGGCTCTAGATAGATAAGCATCGTATCAGTAGATTCCAATCTCACCTCGTAATGAGTTGCACCAGCTTTGGTAAGTATCAACCTATC
>JANXDW010000008.1 GCA_025058515.1 Aigarchaeota archaeon | reverse complement strand
ATGATGACCTTGTATACTGTTTGCTTGAATTCTTCTTCCACCATCAGTGCGTAAGTTGCTGTTTGATAAAGGTGGTCTGGATAAAGCTTTGCTGAGCTACCTGATTTAATCTCCATCACGTTTAGCTTGTTGTCCGACCAGTAGATTGTGTCTACTACTCCTCTAAGCTTATATCTTCTACACGTTATCGGGTATCCGAAGAACATTTTATCAATACGTATCCTTCTACTATTTAGAAGGGTTTTCCTCTCCTGCCATCTGCTAGCATCTTTACTGAATTCTCTCAACCCCTCGTCCATCGCTTCTGTTAATGGCTCGAGGAGTCCGATTACGTGCTTATAATAGAAGATGGTTGGACAGAAGACGTAGTCTCTAATCTGTACAGGTGTAATGTATTGTTCTTCTTCCATCTATATGAACACTATGCCCTCTTCCTCGTATTCTATCTCTTCACCAATGATCTCGCGGTTAGCTATATCAGCTTCACATATGGTAAAGAACTGTATGTTCCCTTTACTTGATCCTAGAATCCTCTTAAGCTTAATCTTTAGATTCTTCCTCTTCTGAGAATCTATTAAGCCGATAAATGCACTCTTCTGTATTCTTGCTAAGCCAACTTCTTTACATGCTTCAGCCACCTTCAATCTTATCTCATCATCTGTTATATCGTAGATAACCAGTGTATACATTATCTACACCACTACATCATAACATCTATAACTGTTCGAGAATCCTAAGATGTATTTCGCCAATCTAATAGGTTGGAGTCGTATATGAGTCTTGATAGGTGCAGACCTATTCATGAAGGTTACATTCTTCTCAAGAGTATTGAAGAAGAGCTGTAATAACTCTTTCCTAAAAGAATCCATCAACTTCTTCTCACTATCCAATGCTTCAACTTCTTTCTGCTTTATGAAGTAGTTTATCAGTGGGAGATCTACAACAGGCTGTCTAAATTCTTCCATCAAGTCCATTACCAAGCTTGGTCTTCTACTACTATCTTCATGAAGATATCCTATGAAGGGGTCGAGACCAGATAACTCTACAGCATACCATACTTGATACATTAATAGAGTGTAGAGATAGTTTAGAGAGATGTTTAATGGGTCTTCCGGGTTCTCATACTTCTTCCTCCTACCATTGAACTCTATCTCTCTAGGTAATATGTTGGCGATAGCTTCCCAGTAATGTTTAGCTGACTCTGCTTCTTTAGATATGAGCCAACTCTTTGAATATACTTCTTCTTCAGAGATCTTTCTATATACAGACGTGATCTCTTGGATCTTCTCATCTACTTTTAAAACTATATCTTGACGTGTAGAGTACTTGGTTCTTACTAATCTCTTTAAAACCCTTACTTGATTGAGGATCTTGTTGAGGATTATATTCTTAGCGATCTTTATTCCTAGTTCACTATTCTGAGCCTTGAACTGTTCTTTCTTCAACCTTATGTTTGTCTTTAACATCAATGGCTGAATTTTCCCGACCGGTCTATCTCTCGATACTAGTATTAGGGGGACGCCGTGTTTTATCATGAGTCTTAAAGCATCTCCACTAATGCTTAATCCTTTAATGTTCGCTAAGACCATTGAGAGATTTCCTATGCTAAATTCTTTCTTTGATCCATCTGGTTTAGATATTGTGAGTAGACCGTTCTTCTTAGATATGCGGTAGCCGTATCCAGTGAGTATTAGCTTGAGGGGCAATCAACTACACGCTCCATAGTATATACAGTATTCTGGGCATTCTGGAGGTTTTCCAGGATCAATACCTCTCTGAATTATGTTGAATGCTTCATCACGTATCTCGAGGAACTCTCTCCTCAACTCATCTCCAATAAAGTATATCTTATTCCTAATCTTCACGTTTTCTCTACTGATAAGGATGTAAGATACTATTCCATAGTCTATAGGGATATCGAGGTCGGATTCTACTGCTAGAGCATAACCTGTAATAGTGTACTTGTGGAAGTCTCTTATTTCTCCTGTCTTTATCTCGATGACTATCCTCTTGTCGGCGAACATATCTATTCTCAGTTCACTGGATAATCCGAGAAGCTGACCATTGACTATTCTCTCAACATCTACTGGAATCACTTTTGAGATTATACTTTCTAATTCTGGTCTAGCTAGGTGGGAGAGTACTCTATCTAGTCTTGCAGCAGCTTGTAGAGCGAGGAAACCATAGAGGACCTCGGCTTCTCTCTTCAACTTCTGGACTTCATTTTCTCTTAGATAACTCGATACCTTATATTCTTCTAGGATCCTTGATATCTCATCACTTCTATCTATTAGTAGAGAAGAGTATAGTTTAGGACCATTTACAATACCTTCAAGGTAAAGTATTGACTTCGCTTTCTCTACAACCTTCTTACATACTCTGTGGTAGATCCATCCTCTAATAGTCTTATAGCTGTAGGGTGCAGGCTTTGAGAGTACTCTCTTTAAGTATATGTCTCTATAAGTTGAACAGTATCTATTGGTTAATTCAGAAACACCTAGATAGATTCCATTAATAGGTGGAGAGAGAATTTCATTAGACCAATTCCATCCTCTCAAGCTCTCATCTATAGAACCATACATACTTTTCAATTGGCGGACTACACGATCTATCTCAAGCATATCTAAAAAGAACATCTAGGAATAATGAGGTAAGACATGTAGATAAAAATTCGCTTAAAGGTATCTAATATAGAGAGTATTACTTTGGGGGAAGGTATTACGAAATATTTATTAACCAGTTTATCACCTTTATAAACGAATTCCCAGAAGAGGGACTTTCCAAAAATTAGAATAAAGAATCCCTAAACCAAGGCTAAAAAACCCAAAAAAAGATACGGAATCTCATAGAGAGAATTGAAAGACGTGATTCTCAGGCACAACATAGTAACCGCTATCGCGAATCTCATAGAGAGAATTGAAAGTGAAGACTGTGACTAGTCGTTACGTGGACTTTGCGGACAGCGAATCTCATAGAGAGAATTGAAAGGCCCTAACCGCTTTATC
>JANXDW010000023.1 GCA_025058515.1 Aigarchaeota archaeon | reverse complement strand
GAGGAGGTTCAAAGATTGAGGGAGCAAGGATTCAGTTACCGTCAAATAATCAATGAGGTAGAGAGGAGGTATGGGGAGAGGTTAAGTAGGTCGACGATATCTTTTTGGGTTAGGAGATTGCATTCACCGTATAATGGACGGCGGATACCGTCGATAGAGTTTCTTAAACCTTCGAGAGAGCTAGCGTATGTGGTCGGAGTGGTGATGGGCGATGGAGCCACAAAGATAGAAAAGAAGAGGAAGGGGTACAATGAAGTTTCTATAGAGCTTGAAGTCAAGGATTTAGAGTTTGCAGAGGAGTTCTCAAGGTGCCTCGGACTTGTGCTGGGTAGACCGCCACCAAAGCCAATATACATGGAAAGCAGGCGAATGTATCTTGTCTCGGTGAGAGATCAGACTTTGTTTGAGCTGCTACATGGTAAGAGTCTAGAGAAGATTAAGCCTTTCATCGAGCATTGTGATGAGTGTAGGGCGGCGTTCCTGAGAGGATTCTTCGACTCAGAAGGATGCGTTAGCAAAAATGCTCAGTTAAGAGCATACAACTCTAACCTTGAGCTTTTGAAGTACGTGATTAGTCTGCTGGCAGACCTAGAGATAGAGACGACCGGCCCACACTTAGGGACTAGGAAAGGAAGTCTTATGAAGTCGCCAACAACTGGGAAAATTTACAAAACAAACAAAGACGTACACTACATCTACGTGAGGAAAAAGAGTCTTCCAACATACCACCTGAAGATTGGGCTTACGATCGAAAGGAAGCAGAAGAAGCTCGAAGAACACCTAAAAAAGAGAGGAATACCTCACCCCAACCCCCTCCAAACCAATATATAAAACATTAGAAAAAATTAAATATCAATTGCACAACCAGTATATAAACTTTATTGTATCCCGCGGGCAGGATTTGAACCTGCGACCAACCGGTTTCTATCAACCTGGTAGCTGTGACCACGCCCTCCGGGGCATGGCTACAGCCGGCCGTTCATTTGCGGTTCATTAAGACTATCTCAACCTTGTCTTGAACCGCATCTCACTGGGCTTACGCACTACCAGGCTGAGCTACCGCGGGCTCATAAATCAATCTGTGTAGGTTTTATTTAAATCTCATTCCTCTTAGCTTTTAAATTTTTTTAAGAATCTAGATAGGATGATGTTTTAGCATGGTTCTATTGTT
Source organism: Aigarchaeota archaeon (assembly GCA_025058515.1). Taxonomy (GTDB): domain Archaea; phylum Thermoproteota; class Nitrososphaeria_A; order Caldarchaeales; family Wolframiiraptoraceae; genus Geocrenenecus. The sequence goes on along the minus strand of JANXDW010000023.1, from coordinate 3,229 downwards.
GAGGGTGGTTTTGAGGATACAGCGTAGGTTACCATAGTAACCTTAGGGATTTCATTAACTATCCTCCTAGCTATCTTATCAAGTATATTATAATCAATTCTATACCAGTCTGCAGTCATCCCATCTATACTCTCAACAACTCTTATAGTTACAGTATATCCATCGACTCTTTTATCACCTATCACACCAACCCACCTATCATCTCCAACAACTGCAAAGGCTTGCCATACACAATCATATACTCCAGCATTCTTTAATTCTTCTTCAACTATTGCTGAAGCTTCTCTACATATCTCAAGCTTCTCTACATTTACTTCTCCTATCACTCTTACAGCTAGACCAGGTCCTGGGAATGGATGTCTAGTCCATATATCTCTAGGTATACCCAGCTTCTGAGCAATAGCTCTCACCTCATCTTTATAGAAATCTCTCAGAGGTTCCAAGATCTTTAAAGTAGTCTTTTCAGGTAGTCCACCTACATTATGATGTGATTTTATTAATGCTGTCTGTCTCCCAGTCTTTCCACTCTCTACTACATCAGGATATATCGTACCTTGAGCTAACCACTTAACATTAGGTAAGCTAGAAGCTATCTCTTCAAAGACCTTGATAAATTCTTCTCCTATTATCTTTCTTTTCATCTCCGAGTCTCTTACTCCTTTAAGTTTTTCCAGAAACCTACTTGAAGCATCTATGGTTATCAAGTTCTTTACCCCCATCTTTTTTAAAGTATTCTCAACGTTTTCTTTCTCATTCTTCCTTAAGAGACCTGTATCAATAAATATGCAGTATAGTCGATCTTCTATCGCTTTAGAGAGTATGACCGCCGTAGTGACCGAGTCTACTCCACCACTTACAGCGCAGATTACTCTTTCATCTTCTCTAACCGTATTCTTAAGATTCTCTATGATGGATGACAACTGTTCTCCCGGGTTCCACCACCTATCTATATGGCATACACTTCTTAAGAAGTTCTCTAAGATTCTAAGGCCATGTTCTGTATGTGTTACTTCTGGATGAAATTGTGTTGAATAAATTCTAGAGTTATCTGTCATAGATGTTATGGTTCCCTTCTCACTAATGCTTGTGACAACCCAATCTCTCGGAGGCTTTACAACTATATCCCAATTACTCATCCAAGCCCAGAACTCATCTGGCAAACCATCCAGTATAGCGTCTCTATGAATAATCTTTATCTTTGTTCTACCATACTCTCTACCTCCTCCCTTCTCTATTACTCCTCCAAATCTCTTAGCTATTAGCTGATGTCCATAACATACTCCTAAGACTGGGAGAGGCGGGCTAGCTGAGAAGATTAAGTCTAGGGTGGCAATACTTTCGTCGAGAACACTTCTAGGACCACCCGATAAGATTACTCCACCTACATCTTTCTTTTCCAAAATTCTTTCTAGATTCTCGGGTTCAACTATCTCTGAATAGACTCCGAGTTCTCTAACTCTTCTCGCAATCAAATGAGTATACTGTCCACCGAAATCTATGACAACTATCTTTAACCCCATATCTCTAGTAAAAACATAGAAGAACAATCTTAATAATATACATCTATTCAAAGATAGGGTGATGGAGAAAGAGAGAACATTAACATCGTTAATAGTGTTTTTCATAATCACTGGATTGTTTACACTCCCTACTCTAGAGGTATACGCTATATCTCAACCAAATTATCTTGCTCTCCCAGAGTTTACACCTGGACTTTTAGCGACCGTAGGAGATAAACTAGTCATCCACGACCCAGTAGAAGATAACTTGATAATATTAGATAAGATTAGTAATGTAGTAAAGACTGTTAAGGCTTCTATAGATGTAGTAGATATAGTAGCATCTAATGAAAAAATATTCTTAATTACTCTAAGTGGAAAACTAGTTATCTATGATCTAGTTGGAGGAGAGTTCAAAGAGATAGATTTACCTGGTAGACCAGCTGATCTAGAATCTTCTAAAGAACATGTTTTAGTAACTATCCCAGATATAAGGCTTGTAATGGTTTTCGATCTATATACTCTAGTTGAAAGGTCTAGTATTGAAGTTGATGTAGGATATGGTGTCGGCAAGATATCGGTAAGTAATGATGTATTATGGATTGCGTTATCAGATGGATACACTATTATGAGAATTGATCTGAAAAGTGGAGATAGAAGATCATTAAAGATGAGTGAAAGAGTTCAAGTATTAAAAGCCTCGAGCGATGGCTTGGTCGTCGCCTCTATAGAAGACAAGATATTCAGAGTATCCCGTAACATGAATATCGAGAAGACTTGGAGTTTAGAACAAGGTAGCACGGTAGACATCGGATTGCACATCCTCCCAGATAAACGCATAATATATGTTGCAAGGTCTAGATGGACTATTGGAGAGATCGATGGAAACTCGATCAATGAAGTAAGGGTTAATGGGAGGATAACTTGCGATGCGTTAGACGTAGATAGAATATGGTTTACAGAGATAAATACAAAGAAAGTAGGTTGGCTATGGTTATCTAGACCTCCAGTGATTAGAAGCTTAACAATAGATCCTAAAGGGAGTGGATTATTCGAAGCATCGGCCAGCATTATTGATCTAGACAATGAGTCTATAAAAGCGGTATTGATGGTTATAGTAAAGAGTAAGATACCGGGCATAATCGGAGATAACAGAACATATTTAATGGAGTACTCTAAAGATAAGAATCTATTTACTTCTCTATTCCAGTTAAAGAGTGGAGAAGAAGCAGAGGTGTACGCTGTCGCCTACGATGATGTAGGCAACGTAGCTATAAGTGAAAAGATACCTTTACAGTATAGAGAAGAAGAGAAGAAGACTTTGACGTTCACTCAAACAGAAACACAACCACCACCATTAGAATCAACTGATATATACTTGCTCGCAAGCTCCATGCTCCTACTCATACCAATATTAGCTTCACTCATAATAACTAAGAAGAGAAGGAAGACGAAGAAGACTCGAAGATAAAAATTAGGTAGAGTATATAGAATTTTAGAGTATAGATTTTTCTAGGTTTTTGAAGAACATCACAACATGAATAAACTGTAACGGCAATAGCATTACGTTGAATCTCTACGATTCTCCTCTATAAAAAATATGTAAAACCAATTAGTGCGATGTATCAATATTACTTCTTAAAGTATTAAGAATATTTGAAAATAGAGCAAACTCAAGAGATCTACTAATTAAAATATAGCGTAGTAAAATTATGTGTATTCATTTAATC
>JANXDW010000048.1 GCA_025058515.1 Aigarchaeota archaeon | reverse complement strand
TTCGATGAGGCCCACTATGTCCCAGCTGCACGTAAGATGTTGATGGGCATGGCAGTGAACAATGAGCATCCACCTCTCTCTAAAGCTCTCATAATCCTCGGTATTCTGATCTTTGGAGATAATCCAGTAGGTTGGAGAATCTTTATGACGATATCAGGTGCAGTGTCAGTATATCTTCTAGGAAAATTTGCTCACATTGTTTTAGGTAACCATTTACTCGCTCTCTCTTCAGCAATACTCTTCGCATGTGATATAACATCTTTCAATATTAGTTCTATGGCTATTCTAGATGGTCCTGCCATGATGTTCAGTTTACTCTCATCTATCTTGTTCATTAGGAAGAAGTATGTCTTCTCGGCGATCGCTATGGGATTAGCACTATTATGTAAGATCTCAAGCTTATTTATACTCTTAGCTCTACTTCTATACTACTTCTTAAAAGCATCCTACCAGTATGATAGATTCATAGATTCTATTAAAGAGATTTTGAGGGTTACGGAGAAGATGGCTATAATCTCTGTGGTTATCCTATTAACTGGTTTAGCAGTTTATGATTACTCTCTTAAAGCATATACTACTCCTTTCGAGCATTTAGACTATATACTAAACTACCACTCAATTCTAACCTTTAAAGAAGGAGATGTAGTCCATATGCCTATTACTTGGGCGAACCCTATTATACCGTTTCCACGAGAATCGTATTTCGTCGTAACGGTAATGGTTGATGGTAAAGAATATCATCCAGTAGCTTACTACGGTATGCAGACGCCTCTATGGTGGATGACTTGGCTAGTATTCGCATTCTCAATCTACTCATTATACATTTTACTAAGTAAGAGAGTCTTCCCAGATGTAGAAACACTGATAATCTCTTGGATTACTTCAACCTACTTGATCTACTTCCCACTAGCCTACATCCTCCATAGATGGGTCTATCCATTCTACTTCTACTCAACAGTTCCAATAATTGCTATCGGGTTATCCTATATACTTGGAGAAGATAGATTCTCGAGGATGATATTATTCTTCATGGTGGTGGTTCAGGTAGCATGGTTTATCATCTGGTTTCCAGTAAAACCTCAATGGCTTATAGACTTCTTACTCTCACTTGGTTTACCCACCTAAGAAGTAAGATAGATAAATAAGATAAAGATACTAAGCATACGTCATATTTAAAGACCTTTTAAATGCTCATCTAGGAGCTCGATAATAGAATCCTCTCTCCAATATATTCAGTAGTCTAGAGATTGGATAAGTAGAAGTTAAAGACAAATTTATTAAAGAGCCTACTGATGTTAAAGCGTAAAATTTAAGAACATCGAGTTATATGTTAGGAATTGAGAATTGTGTTTACCTTGTAAATTAAAATTCTACTATTATCGTAGTAGGTTAGAGGTTAGTAGAATATGACGAGACAGATAGAGTTAACAAAAGAAGATCTATGGGAGGTCATGAAAGCCTTCATAGAAGAAGAAGGACTTGTCGAGCATCATATAAAATCGTATAACCATTTTATAAGAGAAGGCTTAAAAGAACTAGTTCAATCTCTCGGAGAACTTGAAGTTAAGACAAAATATGGTACTTTAACACTTAAGTTGAGTAATCCTGAAGTTGGATCACCTAGATTAGTCGAGATGGATGGAACAGTAATAGAGAATGTAAAGCCGATGGAGTGTAGGCTTAGAAACTTGACTTACGCTGCCCCGCTCTATCTTAGGATGAGCTTATACCTAGATGGAAAACCTATCTCAAGTGATAGGGTAGAAGTAGGAATAATACCAGTCATGGTCAAGTCGGAAATCTGTCCACTATCAAAGATGACTGAAGAAGAATTGATAGAGATTGGTGAAGACCCGAAAGACCCGGGAGGATACTTTATCATAAATGGCTCTGAAAGAGTTATAGTAGCGATGGAGGACCTTGCACCTAATAGAATAATAATAACGGAGAAAGATTCTGAAGGAAGCCAGCTTAGCGCAGTGGTCTTATCAGCTATACATGGTAAACAATCTAGAGTAGAAGTTACGTATAAGCTAGGCGGGCCTCTGAAAGTATTCTTCTCAAGAATCTACAAAGGGATACCCGCCATAATAATGCTTAGAGCTTTAGGAATGGTAAATGATAAAGATATAGTTAACTTAGTTTCAAATTTAAAGGAGGTTCAAGAATTATTAGCTCCCTCATTTCAAGAAGCTGAGGGAGTAAATAGTGAGATCGAGGCACTGAGATATATTGGGAACAGGATAGCATTTGGATATGCTGAAGAATACAGAATACAGAGAGCTGAACAATTAATCGATACAGCTTTCCTACCTCATATTGATACTTCAAAAGCTGCAAGATATAGGAAAGCAGTATTCCTATGCGAGATGATAGGTAAATTATTGGAAGCAAGTCTCAAGATTAGAAATACTAGTGATAGAGATCACTATGCAAATAAAAGAGTGAAGTTAGCTAATCCATTATTGATGGAGCTTTATAGGATGGCCTTCATGAAGCTTCTTAGAGATATAAGATATCAGCTTGAAAGGATAGCTTCATCCCGCTACCCTGTAAGCGTATCTACATTCGTAAGACCTGGAATAATAACAGACTTCGTGAAGCATGCTTTTGCAACAGGAAACTGGCCTGGAGGACGAGTAGGAGTAACACAATTACTAAATAGAACAAACTATCCAGCTACTCTAAGTCATCTAAGGAGAGTCCAATCTCCATTAAGTAGAAGCCAACCACATTTTGAAGCTAGAGATCTTCATGGAACTCACTGGGGGAGGATCTGTCCAGCTGAAACTCCTGAAGGATCTAACTGTGGACTAGTGAAGAACCTAGCATTAAGTGCGATGGTAAGCCATCAAGCTAAGAAGAGAGAATTATTAGAAAGATTGTATTCTGTAGGTGTACTCCCATTCACCGAGATGCTTTCTAGAAGAAAATTCTATCCAGTTAAAGTATTCGTAGATGGACTATTGATCGGATTCCATGTAAATGGTAAGGATCTCGTTAAGAATCTTAGAGATCTGAGGAGAAGAGGTGAGATAAGTAGCGAGATTAGCGTAACGCTCTATAACTATGGACATATACAAGAGGTCTCTATAAACACAGATGAAGGAAGAGTCATGAGACCATTGATAATCGTAGAAAATGGTAAACCACTAGTAACAAAAGCTGATGTTGAAGCATTAAAGAATAAAACGTTAAGATTTAGAGACTTGATAGCTCAGGGAAAGATAGAGTATCTCGATGCTGAAGAAGAAGAGAATGTTTTAGTAGCTCTATCTCCTGAGGAGTTAACCTCTGAGCATACTCATCTAGAGATATCTCCATATGCGATGCTCGGAGTAATTGCGGCGACCATACCTTACGCTGAGAACAACCAATCTCCTAGGAACGTTTATCAAGGAGCTATGGGTAAGCAAGCTCTAGGAATATTTGCTACAAACTATGAATTGAGAACAGACTCTAGGATGCATGTCTTGATATATCCTCAGAAGCCTCTCGTAACTACTAAAGCTATAGAGCTCATTGGGATGAATGAGAGACCGATCGGTCAGAACATGGTAGTAGCCGTCTTAACTGGTCAAGGATACAATATGGAAGATGCAGTAGTCTTGAACAAGTCATCTATAGAGAGAGGATTAGGATTATCGTTAAGCTATAGAACGTATGAGATAGAGGCTAGAACCTATATTGGAGGTCAAAGAGATAAGATAGAGATACCGGATCCATCGGTTAGAGGTTATAGAGGTGAGCAAGCTTACAGAGTCTTAGATGATGATGGTTTAGCTCATGTAGAATCAGATGTTACAGGAGGAACAGTAATAGTAGGAGTAAAGAGTCCACCTAGGTTCATGGAAGAGTATCAGAGAGCACCTGCAAGAGAGATGGTTTGGCGTGATGCTTCAGAAACAGTTAGACCTTCTGAAGCCGGCATCGTCGACAACATATTCATAACGAGAACCGAAGAAGGGAATAAGTTGATCAAAGCCAGAGTTAGAACTCTCTGCTTTGCGGAGATTGGAGATAAATTCTCTTCAAGACATGGTCAGAAAGGTGTGGTAGGAATGGTGTTCCCACAAGAGGATATGCCTTATACCGAGAGCGGGATCGTTCCAGACTTGATCATCAATCCTCATGCTTTTCCAAGTAGGATGACTGTGGGTCAGCTAATAGAGAGCATAGCTGGAAAAGTTGCAGCATTGAAGGGAGCGTTCATAGATGGGACACCATTCATGGGTAAACCTCTTGAAGAACTTACTAGAGAGTTAGAGCTACTAGGTTTTAAGAGTAATGGTAAAGAAGTAATGTATGATGGTTTAACTGGAAAGAAGTTCGAGGTTGAGATCTTCATAGGCGTAGTCTATTATCAGAGGTTGCACCATCTTGTTAGAGATAAGGTTCACGCTAGAGCACGTGGACAAGTCCAGATCCTTACTAGGCAGCCTACAGAAGGTAGGAGTAGAGGAGGTGGATTAAAGTTCGGAGAGATGGAGAGAGACTGCTTGATAGCTCATGGTGCAAGCTACTTACTCCTCGATAGACTATTAGAGCAGAGCGATAAACACGTAGTATACTTCTGTCAAGAATGCGGTCTACCAGCATATTATGACCTAAAGCAAGAGAGGTTCATATGTTCTGTACACGGTAAAGATGTAAGAGTCAAGCCTGTAACATTGTCTTACGCATTTTACCTTTTACTTGAGGAGATGATAAGCATGGGGATCTACCCCTCTTTACGTTTTGAAACAAGTTTAGAGTGATTTGAATAAGTAACTGAAAAGAAGATGAGGAGGGAGGGGTTCTGTTGTAGGTTAGAGAGATTAAATTTTCTAATTTTTCTTTTTTATACCTCATTAGGAATATCTGTTTCTCCATACATTTTAGTATACTCATTTTGTTGTTTATTACAAGGTCTATTATCTTAGTCTTTTCTTTGTTTTTGTAATTTATATCTGAAATAATTTCGTTCTCTAGTAGAGCTCTCTGACATATCTTGAGTATGTGTTCTTTTGTGTTGACTATGTTTATTCGAATGCATGGATCGCCAAAATTAGTCCAGT
>JANXDW010000051.1 GCA_025058515.1 Aigarchaeota archaeon | reverse complement strand
CTAGAATATTCCTAGTTTTATTGCTAGTTCTGATGCTGGTGTCTCTGGTGATAGTTTTACATATGCTTTCTTCTCTCCTAAAGGTGTGATCATAGTGTTTACTTTAATGACCTTGACGTCATATAGTTCTTCGATAGCTCTCTTTATATCTTTCTTACTTGCTCTAGAGTCTACTATGAATGTAAGCTTATTCTCTTTCTCTATTAGTGAGACAGCATCTTGAGTTATTACAACTCTTTTAATAACTTCTGAAGGCTTCATCTTAAACCACCTAGAAGTACTTCATCTAGTTTCTCGAATGCATTGAGAGTGTAAAGAGTTAGTCTTCCAGGTTTAGCTCCAGGAGCTAGGTGGAGTACGCTTAAGTCTTTTAATTTTACAACCTCTACCCCTGGAATATTCTTTACTGCATCGGTTACTCCTCTGTCTTCATAGATAACGATGAGTGGTCCAATCTTCTTCTTATACCTCCTCCCCCTCCTCTTACCTTTACCAGCTCTAATCTTCTTCTCTCTACATCTCTCTAATTCTTCTCTTAAACCAATCTTATCTAAGAATTCTTTAAGCTCTCTTGTTTTAGCAATTCCTTCAATCTTATTATCTACGACTATTGGTAGAACCATGTTCTCTGGAATTCTGTGACCTCGTTTCAATACAGCATCTTTTAAACTAGTGTATGCTACTGCAACTATCAACGCAATATTCTTCTCCTTCTTATTCAATTCTTTATAGATCTTCTTCTCAACTGTAGGTGGATGAGTTGGTCTACCACCAACAGCTGATGGAACCATTCCACCTGACTGGGTCTTACCTGTTCCTGAAGCTTTAATCCTCGAGATCCTGGCCATACCATACCCTGCACCCCATGATTCTACAGAGTATTTGTGTCCAGAGCCTTTGAAGCTACCTTTAGGTTGTAGTTTATGAGTTTGAAGATGTATGTATGCACGTCGAACAACGTCTTCTCTAAGAGGTGCATAGAAGACTTTTGGAAGAACTACTTCACTTATCTGAGAACCATCAATACCTATTACTGGAGCTTTCTTCTCTATATTCTCAGAAGACTTCAATAAATTGATGTACACGTTCATTTAGGTACACCAACCATTATAACATTAGGAGGTTCAACTTCCTTTGGAGGTCTAGCTGGAGCTCTCAAAACTACAGGTCTCTTAGGAACACCTGGAATACTTCCCTCAATTATTATTGCTTCTGTCTTGACTAAACCGTAGTGTGGAAATCCTCCTTTAGGAGTAAACTCTAAACCATTCTCTGCAATTACTAGTATTCTTTTATTATACTCTGTTCTACGATGGTATCCATGTTGCCCAGCTCTTGGAACAGTATAGGTTACATAGGCAGGGCTTCTACCACCTATTGCTCCAACTTCTCTCCTAGTCTTCCTCTTCTTTCTAGGCTGGATCTTCACCTTATACCTACTTATAACTCCTTCAAATCCTTTACCTCTAGAGACGCTTATAACATCGATGAATTCTCCTCTATCAAAGACTTCAGAGATGTTTACTTCTTTTCCAAGCTTACTAATAGCATACTCGAGAGCTTTAGAGATAGGTCCACCTACCTTGATCTCAAGTAAATCTACCTTCTTCTTCGGCAGTCCTGCAAGCTTTGGTCTAGCTAAAGCTATAACTCTAACTTCTTCTAGATAATCAATAGCTTTTTTCAATTCTTCTATCTTTTCTTTCTCACTAGGTCTCCACGTAGGGATCTTCCTCTTAATTTCATCAGGTAAATTATCACTCCATACTCTCGTATATTCTTTCAATGTAGAATTCTCTTCAATATAGCCAACTATTCCAGCTACTATTATTGGAGGAGTAGCAACGACCGTGCCGAGCTTCATTACTTCAAGACCTTGAGTTGGAGAATTGGGTGTGGTATCGATGTAGTAGACCGTTGTATGCCCAGCTTTGTAACCGATGAATCCTAGAAGCTTCGGCTCACCATCATAAGGTGGCCAATACTTTACTCGTGGAAGGATGCGGCTAGCTCTTCCTTTAGGAAGGTAAGCGAGCGAGCCTCTCCTAGGAGCAGACTGTTTTCTATGACCCATAAACTCTCTTCTAAACCATCCATCAAGAAACCTACAATAAAAATATATCTATGAGGGTTACAGGTTTAGAGACCAAGGTATCTGGAGTAAAGCTAAGAATAGATATACAGCTATTGGAAAGATATCTAGACTAAAGGGTTAGTATTAATCTTGTATCTAGAAGAGGTGTGGAAGATTATCTAGGCTAGATAAGATTGAGCTTATTTAAAGAAATCAAGGTTTTCATCTACGTATCTCTTGGATCAATGTTTCTAGTAGTTGTACGGGTTTCCACTCTTCTTTAATCGTATCTAAGACAATGTATGTAATAGTACGTTCAACATACTCATTAGAGAGGAGGGTCTTAATGAACTTGCTCAATTCTTCTCTATTCCTAAATCTTGCAAGTATTATTGAATCAGATTCACCTGTAACATCGTATACTCCGAATACACTAGAATGGGCTGCTATTGTTTTCTGTACTTCTATTAATTTTCCATGTCTTATTCTAATATGGATAACAGCTGAAAGATTGTATCCAATTTTAGATGGGTCGATTATAGCTGTGTATCCTTTAATCACACCATCCTTCTTTAAAGCTTCTACTCTTGAGATTATTGTTGAGACGGATACACCTATCTTCTCAGCTATCTTTCTAAAACTCGCTCTCCCATCTTTAACCAACTCTATAAGTATCTTGTAATCTAACTCATCAAGCATAGGATGATTTTGAGACATAGCTTTTATTCTCTCCACATTTATCATTATATCCAATTAATTAATAAAGACATCGATTTAATTGAATACTCATCTTCAGATAGCTATAAAGACAGTTCTTAATATTTATCAATCGATATAATGTAATCGTGGTGTCTGCTCTAGACAACCCTCTCAAAAATAGTATCGCATAGGAGTAAAAATTCATTCAACAAATTCTAATGAGAATGCTATTATGTGGAGATGGTACCATAGAGAATATAACGTCTGCATACATGAGAAATCTTATATATCGGGAACCCTATACACAATCGACTTTATATGAGTAGTTATAGTGTACCCCCTGAAGCTGAAACTATTAAATCTCTATTGAACATCTCAGCTATAATTGCATTAATTTTCGGTATACTGTATATAATCATAGGAGCGATTACACTAATATTCTTAATGGGTATAGTCTTCATAATCTTCGGAGTAGTCGACATTATAATATATCTAAATATTAAATCAATTTCAGAGTTAGTCGATGAACGTAGATATCAAGAAGCAAAGAATAAAACGTTAACCTGGATGGTGATAGGGTTCATACTTGGAGGGATAATAATAGGAATACTCCTACTTATAGCATATCTCAAATATGATGAATTAATAAGATCTGCTGGATTGCCTCCACCTCCACCACCTCCTCCAGTATAAAAACCACTCTTCACTTCTCCAACTTCACATTCTCTTTATTTATAGAGATAAAATTTTTATTTGGACGGAGACTTAGTCAACCCAAAGTCTAAGAAGAATTTGCTAATTCATTTAACGTACTATTGTAGGTAAACATTTTTATCCTCATTTAAAGCGATCTAATGCATGGTAGTAAAGGTTTCCAATATAACTAATGAGATCGTAAATCTTATTTCTAGAGATAATGTAGTTGGCTTGGCAACACATAGACACCTCCCTCATGAGAAGGCGATATACATGAGGCATGGTAAATGTGGGTTCGCTGTAGATGTAATGGTTGAAGAATCTGGGGCGAAGGTTCTATACTCAATCCTCGTAACCGCTGAGGCTAAGCCTAAGAAAAAGATCGTGGAGAACTGGATGGAACATGGTGGAAGAATAGTATACTACTTAACGGTGAAGACTGATAAAGGATTTAAAGTAAAGAAGAGGTTCTCTACATACAAGAATGGAGAAGAACTATTCAAACAAGTTGAAGAAGTTAGGCAAGCATTTTATAGAAAATATCGAGATCTGAAGATGAAGCAAGAGGTTGTACCAACTAAAGTTGAAGAAGAAGTATTCCATATGGTAGGGATCGAGGAGAGAGATCTATTCCTAGGAGTTTAAAATTCATGTTTGAAAAGACTATCATGAAATTCTAGTTCACCATGAACTGTAGAAGAGATAAAAGCTGAGGACAAGAATGATAATTGGATGAGCTTAGAGCCAAGCATATACTATTTATCCATAGGTAGAGAGATCAAGATAGAGAAAGAACGTGATCAAGTTTATCAAAAGTTAAGATTTCTTGGATTAAAAGATTATAGAGAAATAGAGGTAGAATATCAGAATGGTAGAAAAGTTTACTTAGCTTTATCACCAAATAGCTTCATCGAACTAGATAATAAAAGAATTCTATATCTAGACTGTTATCCAACAAGGTTGTTAGAGTATTTCCATAAGACATTATCCTTGATCTCGATTGAAGCTTTCTTAAAGACCCTCAATGATCTAGGCGGATTCTTTTCAGGGTTCATAGTTGATGAAGAGAGAGTATTGTTCTTTAGAGATCACGTAGGATCAATACCTATAGTCTTCAAGATAGAAGATGGTAGTATAGCTTCTGCACCTTTCTCACGTATATTAGAAGGTGGTGAACATATTCCACCAGGTAGAATAGTTGAGTGGAAGAACAGCTCATTAAAGATCTATAAATGGTATAGTCGTAAGAGGTCTTCTGGAGACTACATCGGAGAACTTTCAGATAGACTACATCAATCGGTCTCCAATAATATCTTAGAAGATTCTACTATTGCTTTCTCTGGAGGATTAGACAGTCTTCTTTTAACTTATATAGCTCTGAAGATTGAGAAGAAGTTTACTTGTATAACTGTAGGAACATCAGATGCTGTAGATTTAGAGTGGGCAGAAGAAGCAGCATCTACACTAGGTCTAGACTTGAGGAAGATTATCTTAAGCAATGATTTAGTTAAAGAGGTTGTCGGTTTTCTCTCTCCACGTCTTCCACGGAAAACTATAATGGATCTATCTCTTGCATCAATATTCTATATAGTTGCATCGAATAGTGTTCGAGAAGTTGTTATCTCAGGTCAGGGTGCAGACGAACTCTTCGGAGGATATTACAAATATTTTGAGATGGCTTATCAGAAAGGGTTGAAATATGTTGAAGGAAGGATGCTTAGAGACCTCTTAATGCTTCATAAGACGAATATTGAGAGAGATTATTCAGCATGCTCGCTCGTAGGTAAGAGGTTTGTTATGCCATACCTAGATAGGTCAGTATACGATCTAGCTATATCAATACCAGTAGAGGTAAAACTGGTTGGAGAAGATAGAGTTATCAGAAAATTGATCTTGAAGAAGGTTGCGAAGCTGTTAGGTATCCCTGAGAAGTTGGTGGAGAGACCTAAAAAAGCAGCTCAATATAGTTCAAATATTCAGAAATCTATTAAGAAGGTCGTCGGGGTGTGAGAAAGAGAGTTGGAGAAACAGTCAGTAGACATCTTTAAGATAATCCATAGATTTCATATGGTCATTTCAAAGGTTAAAGAGATTAAGAGGACGGGATGGATTCAAAGAGGTATAGAAGATGCAGAATCTGTTGCAGACCATTCTTTCGCTGTATTGTCTTTATCGATGATCCTCGCAGAGATAAGAGGATTAAACGTAGTAGAAGTAGTTCGAATGGCCATATTACATGATCTAGCAGAAGCAGTAATAGGAGATCTAACTCCAAGTCAGAAGAGAGAAAAGATTAGGGAGTATGAACGGGTTGAGAGAGAATTCATAGAATCTTTAGTGAAGCTTATGCCTAAGGATATTGGTGAGAAGTATTTAGAAGCTTGGAGAAGGTATCTAGAAGGTGAAAGTAGGGAAGCAAGGCTAGTTGGATTGGTAGATAAGCTGGAGATGGGGTTACAGGCGGTCATCTATTTAAAGAAGACAGGTAATGAGAAGTTGTTAGAGATATATCGCTCAGCATTAGAATTTGTAGAGAATGATTCAGAGATCTTGAATATTCTAAAAGAAGCGTTAAACCAATGAAGATATATATCTCTTCTCCTAAAATTATATAGGTAACTCGATTGGTCTCATCAACTAGATCATCTACTGAAGCTAGATTATCTACAAAAGCAAGATACCCTTTCCTCCCTGAAGCTAAGATAGAATATCTTTCTCTAGGGTTCGATCTAGATTCCTTCAAGTCTCCATCTACTAAGCCGATAGTTGAGAGAGCGTTTAAAAGAGTTATCAATGCTTTAAAGTATGGAGAGAACGTTGATCCTTCCGATGTTGCTGAAGATGATAAAACTGAGATAGCATCATTCCCACTAGCAATTATAATTGTTGCGAAGACTGGAGATAAGTTCTTGCAGAGGAGGTTTGCTCTTGCTGAAGCTTCCATAATCCAGAAGAGAATGAATGAGTTGATGATTCGAGATGAATCTGAAGTCATCTCGGGAGAAGTTAAAAGATGGTCAGAGTTTATTCAAGAGATAGCTAGAAATGTGTTCATGATGGATGTAGAGAAGGTAGAATATCCGCCATACGCTTATACGGTAGGTCTAGTAGATTACCTAAAATCTGCTTCTAATATTAATGATCAAGCTTGGAAGCTAGTTAATAGAGTAGTGGATAAGGGTAGAGTGTATCTAGAAGCTCGAGAACTTGTAAGACTTCTAAGAGATAGAATTGAGAGATATATCTTGGAGAATATTGAGAAAGCTGAGAGAGAGATTGGGAAGCTACCTGAAAACTTAGAAGAGATAGTGAATAACGTAAAAAGCCAGATACCTATTAGAAAGATTGAGGATTTAGCTGTAGCAGCTATCTCGAGACCGGATGCATGGCCACCATGTATAAGATCTATTTACAGTAAGCTTACTTCTGGAGAGAGCGTAAGCCATTTCGCAAACTTCCTAGTCGCCTCCTTCTTAATCAATACAGGTGTATCAGTAGATGAAGTAGTCTCGATATATTCTCAGAGAAGCGACTTCGATGAAAAGATAGCTAGATATCAAGTTGAGCATATAGCGGGCTTAAAGGGTAGTAGAACTAGGTACACTACTCCGAGTTGTGGTAAGATTAAGACAAACGGGCTATGTATTGAGAATGGTAGATTCTGTGGAAATATTAAAAACCCTATGACATATTATAAGAGGAAGCTGAGGGAGCTGGAAAAGGTTGATAAAAGTAAAGATGCAGATAGCGATAAACACGGTGAAGCTAGCAGTTAAGCTAGCTGAAGAACTAGCACCTAGATACATAATGCCTATCATAAAGAATAATGAGATAATATTAGATGATTCTTTAGTAAAAGATTCTTTAAGTATTGAAGAAGTGTTACCACATATTAGAGTTGGGTTAGAAGAAGCTAAGATAAAGTATAGGAGGATCTATGTAAGAGATGATGAAATCTATGTTGAAGATGAGGGATCTGGAGGAGGAGTGTTGAGTGAACCTCCACTACTCTTCTGCCCATTCTGCGGATACTCAACAGAGTATGAAGAAGTCTACTGGATACACGTAAAATCTCATGGAATAATCTAACATAGATCTTTAAAGACAAGCTTTAAAGCTAGCTCTCTTAAAGCCAACTCACCTATCTTACAATAATCTATCTTTGTAGTTAATCTCTCATTAGTATTTAATAACTCATTATACGTAGGTTCACGGGTCTTCAATACTATGCCTACTGGATGTTTACCAGATTGTTGAATTGAGAGAAGAATTCTAATAGCTTCACTTCTACTCTCCGGTTTAAAGCCCAGCTCATCTAGATAGACTATCTTATCTTTAATCTCTCTAAGACTTCTCATAGGATTAAAAGTTGGGCAGACGCTCAGTATATTGATTATAGAGAATCCACTATGGCTGATAGCTTCTTTAATCTGTTCTTTCAACCTCTTTATATCTCCTACGAATCCTTGTGCAACATAAGTTGCTCCACTTACAATTGCTAGTAAGAGCGGGTCCAAAGGTCTCTCAGGCCATCCTCTAGGAGTAGTCTTCGTAATAGAATTCAAAGGAGTAGTAGGCGATGGTTGACCTCTAGTATTCCCGAATACTCCATTATCTATTACGATGTAGGTTATCTCTACATTTCTTCTAGCTGCGTGAATTAGGTGATTACATCCAATACTATATGCATCTCCATCTCCAGATACAGCTATAACCTTTAGATCTGGATTAACCAGTTTTACACCAGTAGCCGCTGGTAAGACTCTTCCATGTATTCCTTTAAGAGCATTTGTGTTTAAGTAGCTCCAGATGAATGTCGCACAACCTATACCACAGACGATGACTATCTCTTCAGGTTTTAGACCTAGCTCGATGAAAGCACTCTTCAAAGCTTCATAGACTGAGAAGTCTCCACAGCCTGGACACCATCTAGGCTTAGACCGTTCAAGAACCTTTTCCACATCTCTCACCTCACTCTACTATCTCGTGGTAGATCTCTCTAGGTCTAAATGGGTGACCATCGAACTTCCTAATACTCTTCACTTCAGAGCTTTTAGGAATCTTAGATGAGATCAAATTTAAGAGCTGTCCAGAAGCATTCTGCTCAACAACATATACTTTTTCTATATTTGCTAAAACTTCTCCAAGCTTTCTTGGAAGAGGCCACAACTGCTTTAGAGGAATATGCATTATCTTCTTATCTTTAATCTTACTCAATGCTTCTTCTACAGCAGGTCTACATGATCCTACGCTTACGATGGCTTCACAAGCATCTAGCTCTCCTAGAACCTCCCAGTTAATTGGATTATCTTCAAGTTCTCTTAACTTCTTCATCCTCCTTATAGACATCTCTACATGTACTAACCCATCTTGCGAGGACAATCCCCTCTCATCATGTTCAACACTACTTGCAACTATCAGGTATCCTTCAAGAGGTGGAGAAGGTAAATCTTCTAGATCAGTATATCTAGGAAATACTTGGAGTATTTCTCCTCTAGGTCTATATACAGTCTTCCGTTCAGAAACTCTAACCACCTCTAAAACATCTATGCTATAATAATTCATTACATATGCTTGGTCTAAGAGTAGTATTACGGGGCATCTATACTTATCGGCAAGCTTGAATGCATCAACAGTCATAGTATAGTATTCTTCTATAATAGAAGGTGCGAGAACTATTCTAGGTATATCTCCATGAGAAGGATGAGTGGTTAAATCTATATCTGATTGTTCATGAGCTGTAGGAAGACCCGTGCTTGGACCAACCCTCTGAACATCTACTACCACTATTGGAACCTCCGCCATGGCCGCAAAACCTATCCCCTCAACCATTAAAGAGAATCCAGGTCCTGAAGTTACTGTCATAGCTCTCGCCCCAGCATAGCTTGCACCAATTATCATGTTGATCGCAGCTAGCTCATCCTCTACTTGAACTGCTAAGCCTCCTACCTCTGGCATCCACTTCATCAACCTCTCCATGATCCCAGTTGAAGGAGTTATAGGATAGCCTGCAAAGAATTTACAGCCAGCAGATAATGCAGCTAGAGCAACTAGGTCAGACCCTTGTACAATAGTCTTGACCTTACTTGTTCCAGATATCTTGATATCTGGTAGACCACTCTCTAAGAATATTCTATAGCCTGATTCTAATCCTTTTAGATTAAATTCAAGAAGCTCTTTCTTCTTAATCTTCTTCTCCAAGATCTTCGAGATATCCATTATATCTAGACCAAGAAGTCCTGAGATAAATCCTATAGCAATGATATTCGATCTTGATTTAGTTTCTATTGAAGCTCTTCTCAAAGGTATCTTGATAATCTTTGCATCTAGCTGGACTTCTCTAAAATCTTCATCTACTATTACTATGCTATCTCTTTTTAGGAAACCTTCAAGATCTCTCAATCCTATCTCATCTAACAATATCAATATGTCTAACGTATCTGCAAGTGCCTTAACAGGGTCTTCAGAGATTCTTATCTCAGAGAATGTGTATCCTCCTCTAACGATCGTTGGAAACCATCTATAAGTATGTATATTCAAACCTTTTAGAACACATGCTTCAGCTAGTATCTCTGTAGCAAACTCTATACCTTGACCAGTCAATCCAGAAAATCTTATCGAGACTTCTCTCAAAAGCTTCCCTAAATTTATTTACATAGGCTCTCTCAAAAATATTCCTAAATAGAATATACAATCCTTTCTAATCAAGAGATTGATAAACTAGTTTAGCTTATCGGATAACTTAAGTATATCCATGTGGTTTCCGTTATCTATCTCGACTATCCTTTAAAGAATAGCCAACCTCTCTCAGTATTTACAAGTATGTATCTACCTTTAAGCTTAGATCCATTCATGTATACTACTATCTTCTTATCTGGCTCATATTCTTGAAGAGTATAATCTCCTCTATCCCATATCTTGACAACTCCAGCACCATAACCTTCAACTATCTCTCCTTCAAAATTAGAGTAAGATAATTCATGATCAGCTTGAGGAATACACAATCTCTTAACGTTCTTGACTATTGGAGGCTCTTTCCTCATAGCCCAAGACTTCAATACACCTTCCATCTCCAATCTTAAATCGTAATGCAATCCAGCCCTCTTAGCATGATGTTCATGAACCACGAACAACGGCATAGAATTCTTCACCTCACTCTAAAATATTTTAATCTCCCATTATCTAGTACTTCACTCAACAACTCTTCATCAGCCATCCAAGAAATATAAGATCTCACTGCTGAATTGTACAAGAAGTATGTAGAAGGAGTTATGCTAATATTAAGATCTTTGAGAATGTTTGATACTATATCTTCAAGAGATAAAGGTCTTGAAGTGTATTCTTCAATCAATCTTTTAACTTTATCTATTGATTGGAGATTTACATCGATCAATCTACTGATATCCGTAGTTGGCTCAGAATGTGATGGAACATAAAACCTATACGCTGTCTCTTTAATCTTCTTTAATGTTTTCACGCTCTCCTTAACATCGAAATGATATAGAACTCCGTACTTATCTATTAGATTCTCTGGAAAGACTAGGTCAGCGATAAAAAATACATCATCTACGATTACCCCATACATATTGAAAGAATGACCTGGAAGCTGGATGAACTCTAAGCCTATCTCATTATCTAAACCAGATTGTAAATTTTTATCAACTCTAGATGGCTGAGCCATGAAGAACTTATCTCTTAACCCTTTTGGAGGATAGGCACCGTAGAGATAGATTGGCTCAAGAATAGGGTTCTCGATAAAGTAAGATTCAATTGTTGGAGCAATTATTAACGAGCTCGTTCTATTCATTATAATGTTATTCCCTCCAATATGGTCTGCATGAGAATGCGTATTCAAAAGATACTTTAATTCTAGTCCAGACTCCTTTACAATATTTATTATTCTCCTACCTTGATCTTCATCCAATCCAGAATCAATAACTATACACCAATCATCTCTACATACTATGCCGACATTAGTCCTTCCAGGGATATAGTAAACATCTCTATAGATCTTTTTTAGAGCTCTACTAGGACACATCTATAATCAACGTAGAAATCACAGTAGAAGTTTATAATGATTACTAGTAGGTGGATGCCGTAAGAAGATTGGATAAAGATAAGAATTAGAGATAATGGTATTTTTTGGAGATTATGGTTTCAGATTCTTCTCTAAGGTCTATACTGAGTAAGCTGAGAAGTGAAGGCAAGTTAGAAGAAGTGGAGAAGCCCGTCTCGGCTAGATTTGAGATACCGTCTATACTAAAGAAGCTTGAACCGAAGCCCGTACTATTCCACAATATAATCGAGCATCCTAATTTTAAGCTAGTAGGAAATCTCTGTGCAGATAGAAGTATCTTAGCAGAATCTATTGGCACATCTATAGATAGATTAAAGTGGAAGATAATAGAAGCAATAGAGAATCCTGGAAAGGTAGAGGTCGTAGAGGATCCTCCGTGTCAAGAAGTTGTAATCAAAGATCCAGACTTAACAAAACTACCATTCATCTGGACTGGATTGAACGATAGAGCTCCATATATATCTGCTGGAATAGTGATTGCTTACGATAAAGAGTATGGATATAATGCTAGCTACCATAGGCTTATGCTACTAGATAAGAAGAGGGTAGCTGCTAGAATAGTTCCACGACATCTACACAAATACGTTGAGAGAGGTAATAGAGAGATAGCTATAACGATAGGGAACCATCCTGCCTTCATGCTATCTTCATCCATATCTACAGATATTGGTATAAGCGAGCTTGCAATAGCTTCAAGACTAAAACCATTAAAATACGCTAAAACAATAACTAATGATCTACTTGTTCCAGCTGAATGTGAAATAGTATTAGAATCTTATATAACAGATGAGCTAGTTGATGAAGGGCCTTTCATAGATATTCTAGGAACATACGATATAGTAAGGAAAGAGAGAGTGATAGAGGTTAGATGTATCACGATGAGAAGGAACCCGATATTCCAGTACATTTTACCAGCTGGATATGAGCATAAAAACTTAATGGGGATGCCGAGAGAAATAACGATATTCTATGAAGTAAGTAAAGTATGTGATTGTTTAGATGTTAGGCTGACGCCTGGAAGTGGAGGTTGGTTGAATGCTGTTGTGAAGATAAGGAAGAAGAATGAAGATGATGGGAAGAAAGCTATTGAAGCAGCTTTCAAAGGACATGAAAGCTTAAAGTACGTTGTAGTAGTAGATGAAGACATAGACATATACGACATGGAAGACGTAGAGTGGGCCATATCTACTAGAACTCAACTAGATAAAGATTTAGTACTTAAACCTGGGGAGAAGGGGTCTTCTCTAGATCCTTCAGCAGACCAGATAACTCGAACTACTTGTAAAGCTGGCATAGACGCAACCATCCCACTCTACATGAATAAAGAAAAGTTTAAGAAAGCTATAATACCTGAGATATAGAGAGAATTTTAAAATTCAAAGATCTATTAAGAGATAGAAAACCTCATCATGAACTAGTTCTACACCATCTACCTACTTTACACAGTGTTCATCGTGAAGCTATATATAATCCATCCAGAGATTAGATGATAGTAAAAGACCAATTGAAGAATCTAGCGTGGTGAATGAATGTATCTAACTAGAGAAGAAGAGAAGATGCTGGCCGGGGAGATGGGTCATGCAGTTCAAGTAGCCATGGAGATCCTTGTAGCACTTGGAGAAATATATGGAGCGGAGAAGATGGTGCCTATAACCAGTGCTCAAGTCTCAGGAGTCTCCTACAAGAATCTAGGAGAAGCTGGATTAGAGTGGTTGGAAGACCTTTCTAAAGATGGGAGAGTGAGAGTTCAAACAACTTTAAACCCTGCTGGGATAGATCTTGAGAAGTGGAGAGAGATCGGAGTAAGCGAGAACTTTGTAGAGATGCAGAAGAGAGTAATCGATGCATATCTAGCTATGGGGATTAAGCCTACATTAACCTGTACTCCATACCTAGCTGAAAACATGCCTAGATTCGCAGAACACATAGCTTGGAGTGAGAGTTCTGCAGTTGTCTACGCAAACTCTGTAATCGGTGCTAGAACTAATAGAGAAGGTGGACCTAGTGCATTAGCTGCAGCATTAACAGGTCGAACACCTTTCTATGGACTCCACCTAATGGAGAATAGAGTATACTCTATAAAAGTAATATCCCCAAACCTTGAAGATGAGTATGACTTCGCATTACTAGGCTACGTCGTAGGAAAGCAATCTAAAGGGAGGATACCATTATTCACCGGGATAAGATCTGCTAATCAATCTGAGTTAAAGGCTCTGGGAGCAGCTCTTGGAAGCATAAGTGGAACACCCATGTTTCATGTAGAAGGAATAACTCCAGAGTATACTTTAACTCCAGAAGATAGAGTTGAAGAGATAGAAGTATCGGACCGTGATTTAGAGAATGCATCAGAAGAACTCAATGATGATGTTGAACCTGATTTAATATTCATAGGCTGCCCTCATGCTTCACTAGAAGAATTGATAATGTTGATTGAGAGGCTTGAAAATAGAGTAGTTAAGAAGAAGATGTGGGTATGTACCTCGAGAGCTGTAGGAGCCTTAGCTAAGAAACTTGGAGTATATCAGAAGCTTGAAAGATTGGGGGTCACCATATTATCAGATACATGCCCTATAGTAGCACCGATAAACGAGCTGAATATAAGATCTATTGCAACAAACTCTGTGAAAGGTGTATGGTACTCTAGGAATCTAAACAATTTAAGCATCAAGCTTGCTAAGTTAAGTGAACTGGTGGAGGAGGCTGTAAGAGATTGAAGCTTATTGAAGTTAGAGGGAGGATAATAAAGAGGGGTGAGGTATGTGGAGAAGCTTTGAAGACTGTCGAGCCTATAAGCTTCTTCGGTGGAGTAGATCCAGAGACTGGAGTAGTAGTAGAGAAAGGACATCAGTTAGAAGGTAGAAGCATTTCTGGAAAGATACTTGTATTTCCATGTGGGAAAGGCTCAACTGTAGGCTCATATATACTCTATAGACTTAAGAAGAACGGTAAAGCTCCACTTGGGATTATTAATGAGTTCTGTGAACCGATAGTAGCAGTAGGCGCAATCATCTCGAATATACCGACAGTGGATAAAGTAGACATAAGCTTGATAGAAGATGGAGACATGGTAGAGATAAGTGAAGAGAGAGTTTTAATAAAGAAGAAATTAAAATAAAAATCTACCTATTATTCAATAAATACACTAGATTTTTTAATTAGGGTTGATATAATAGATATGGGAAGACCGTTTGCTCATCTATGCAAGATTTCATGGTAGAGGTGGGCAGGGAATAAAGACCG
Source organism: Aigarchaeota archaeon (assembly GCA_025058515.1). Lineage (GTDB taxonomy): Archaea > Thermoproteota > Nitrososphaeria_A > Caldarchaeales > Wolframiiraptoraceae > Geocrenenecus. The sequence goes on along the minus strand of JANXDW010000051.1, from coordinate 19,584 downwards.
CTAGTAGAATCCTCGGAAACGCTGCTCACCTCGAAGGCTACTTTACTCAAGACTTCCCTGTATATGGTGCAGAGAGGAGAGGTGCGCCGATAGTTGCATTCACCAAGATCACTGATGAACCTTCAACAATGTTCGATAGAGGATACATCTTAAACCCTAACCTAATCTTGATAGCAGATGATTCTCTACTCGATGACCCGATAGTAAACCCTCTCGCAGGATTACAGAGTAATGGAACAGTCTTCATAAATACGAGTAAATCTATAGATAGGTTGACTAGAGATAGATGCGATATAAGATTAGTCACCGAAGACCTAATAGACTTATCTTTAAAATATGTGGGGAGAACGATACTGAGCACTGGTCTAGGGTCTATAGCTGCTAAACTCACAGGTATAATTAGGTGGAGCTCGGTAGAAGAAGGAGTAAAAGAAGAATTATTAGAGATAGGTATTAAAGGAGAGATCCTCGAGAAGAATATAATCTTCGCTAAAGTATGTTTTGAGAGAGTTTACCCATCGCCTCTCCCAATTCCGAAGATCGTTAAATCATCTAAGATCGTAACCATCAGCTGGCTTCCCCCTCCTATAACCATACCTGAAGTTAGAAATATAGGAAATACTGAAATTAGAAAGACAGGTAATTGGAGGATCTTCAAACCAATAATAAATTTAGAGAAGTGTAATAGATGTGGATTATGTGTAGTTTACTGTCCAGAAGGTGTAGTCGTCATGAATTCAGAAGGTCCAGAGATTAAATATGATAATTGTAAAGGATGTCTGATATGTTTTAATGAATGCCCTGTTAAAGCGATAGGATATTTGAGAGAGGTTGAGACATCATGATGAGAAGTAAGTTAATCGCAGAACTTAGACCTAGAAGAGAAGTAGTATCAACTATCACTAAATCCAAGATGTTGACTGGAAATGTGACAGCTGCGTGGGCTGCAAGATTAGCTGAGGTAGACTATATACCTGCATTCCCTATAACTCCTCAAACCGAGATTATTGAAAAACTCTCTGAATGGATTGCTCTCGGAGAGTTTAAGGCAAAACTAACCATAGTGGATTCTGAGCATTCTATGCTAGCAGCTGCTGGAACAGCTTCACTAACAGGTGCAAGAGTATTTACGGCCACTTCTAGCCAAGGCTTACTCTATGGGTTTGAGATGCTGTACAATATCGCTGGTTGGAGAGCTCCAATAGTCTTAGTCAATGTCAGCAGAGCTGTTGCTGCACCAATATCTTTAGAACCAGACCACAACGACTTCCTCTCTACTAGAGATTCAGGATTCATACTTTTACAAGCAGAGACATGTCAAGAAGTTTTAGACCTCATATTATTGGCCTATAGAGTCTCGGAAGACAATAGAGTCTTATTACCTTCTTTGGTAAACATGGATGGATTCCATACCTCCTTCACCCGAGAGCCTGTCAAGATACCTGAAATAGAAGAAGTTAGAAGATTTCTACCAAAATATACTCAACAACTACCCTTTAGAGCAAGCAAGCCCTCAGCTAAAGGAGTAGCTGTCTTGAGACCTCCACTATACAGTTTCTACAAATATCAGATGCATCTATCGTCTATAAATGCTATCAACGTCTTTAAAGAGGCATGTGAAAAGTTTGAAGAATGTTTTGCGAGAAGATACGATGTAATCGAGAAGTATATGTTGGATGATTCTAAGTATGCTATTGTCATGATGGGCTCATATGCTTCAATAGGTAAGAAGGCGGTAAGAATATTAAGAGAAGAAGGCGTTAGTGTAGGTCTCCTAAAATTGAGGATGATCCGTCCCCTGCCATCTAAAGATATTAGGAAAGCACTTGAAGGTAAGAAAGCTGTAGCAGTAATAGATCAGAATATCTCTCCAGGACTAGGTGGAATACTCTACTCTGATATATCCTCTATCCTATACAACTCAGACAATAAACCCAAAGTAATCCTTCCTGTAATAGGTGGAGTAGGTGGAAAAACAATTACATTAGATGAGATTAGATATGTTGTGGAATTATTAGAGAAATATGCTAATGGTGGAGAACCTGAGCCTATCTTGCTATTAAGAGAAGATGAGCTTAGAGAAGTAGAATCGCTATTGAGGATAGGGGTTGGTGAGTAATGGCTCAAACACGTTATAGATCTTTAAAAGATCTATTAGGAGAAGAATACGTAGTTCCCGGAACTCCATTATGCTCTGGATGTGGAGCTCTTCTCACCTTCAGACTATTTCATAAAGCTTTAGGAAAGAAGGTGGTATGGGTGAACGCTGCTGGATGCATAACGTTAATGATCGTTTATCCATTTTCCCCTCTAAAATCTTCTTGGATGTACACTGCTATGGGCTGCGCACCTGCTGGAGCTCAAGGAATAAGAGATGCACTAGATATCTTGATAGAGAAGGGAGAGGTTGATCCTGAAGAAGATCTAAAAGTAGTAGTAGTAACTGGGGATGGAGCAGCTAACGATATTGGTCTCCAAAGTGCTTCTGGAGCAATACATCGTAGACTAGACTTCTACTATCTCTGTTATGATAATGAAGCATTCGGAAACACTGGATTCCAGTTCTCTCCATCAACACCATACGGATCTAAAACCATGACATCTCTCCCAACACCCTTAATCCCCGAAGGACACAAAGGTAGAAAGAAGGATCTATTCGAGATATGGAGAGCGCATAATCCTCCATACCTAGCAACGGTCTCACCATCGCATCCTATGGATATGATGAGAAAGATCGAGAAAGCTGAAAGATTCAAAGGACCTAAACTCTTCATATCTATATCTCCATGCCCTCCAGGATGGGGTTACGATACCATGAAGACTATTAGAATGGCTAGATTAGCTGTTGAGACAGGTGTATGGCCTCTTAAAGAAGCAGTACATGGAGAAGTCCGACATACATTTATCCCTAGAAGCTTGAAGCCTTTAGAAGAGTATCTTAAAGAACAGGAAAGGTTTAAGCACCTATTCTACCCTTTAAGAAGAGAAGACATAATAGGGAGAATGCAGAGGGAAGTAGAAGAGTATTGGAGAAAAGTCTACTCAACTGAAGTATTAGAGGAGAAAAAAGATTAAAGAAAAAATCTTACAAAGTTTCTAGAGCTTGATATTAAACAACGTCTGTGCGAGTACTCCAACTAAGAAGAATCCATAGAATACTGTTCCAGCAGCTAATATTATCGTTGTAATTATCGATGGTCTAAGCTCTTTTGGTAGATACTTGTAGTTAACTATTATCTGGAGTGGGTAAGCAATTGTAAGAGCGAATAGACCGAGGTTTGCACCAGTGAGGGTCAGCTGGTAAGGTGAAGCCCATCCAAGAGTTAATGCACCTATCATTATCACGAGAGATATACTGAATAGTACATACAGTATTAGGTAGTATAATCTTCTCGGATCGCCTTTAGCCCATTTTTTAATCTTCTCACTTGCAAACCAGAAGTTATCCATTATCGTCCTAGTAGTAGCATCCATCAAACCCCATTGAGTATCGAATAATATCCAGAAACCTCCGAGCAGGACGATGATCCATGCAACTCCACCTAGAATATTGGATAATGCTTGAGCTTGTGCTGCAGCGATCCCGAACCCTCTTAGAGCTGCTGCTTGTTCAGGTGTTAAAAGTGAGTATGCCATAACGCTCGTCATGAGAACAGTGAAAAACGTTAGAAGAGAGAATACAATCCAGCTATCTATTCTAAGGACGTTGAGCCAGCCTCTCCACTTCTTTAGATTATCCCCATTTATCTCAAATGGTATCTCTTCTGCACTCAACTCAACTCTCCTCCCTCCTATTACAGCAGAGATATACCCTACTCTATGAGCCATCCCCCATCCTTTATCTCTAGCATAACTGGAGAGCATTAAGTTGAAACCAAAGCCTGCTGGGATATATGCTATAGCTCCTGAGATGGCTATCCAATCGATCTTATTTGGAGGAGGTAGACCGCCTCTCTCATTTAGAAATCCTCCTAGACCGCTTATGACAGCGATCCAATCATCTGGGTGAGCAGCTATTATAACAGCGGTCAAGACTGTTACAAAGAGTAAGATTATTAGTGGCCAGCTTAACAGTTCAAGAGTTCTCTGAATCTTCCAGCCGATGTGGAGTACTAATAGACCTATAGTTAATGCAAGTATACTCCACGCTAGTAACATCATAGAGTCTTGAGGTCCTGGGAGTCTTCCAAGCTGTAGAGCTAAGGCTGCAGTAGCTGAAGCTATGGCCCATGAAGGCCACATTACAGGGATAAACAATAGTAGTGTCCAGATCCATGCCCATCCTAGAGGGCTGGGTGGAAGCTTCTGATATGCTCTATGAATTGGTTGACCGCAGAATACAGGGTACTTCATAGATTCTACTGCAAGAACTGCTTGTAGAAGACATGAGAGAGCAGCTGTCCAGAGTAGTTGAGGACCGAACGTAGCGATTACAGCTGGAAAGGTAATCCATTCCCCTGAACCTATAGCTAGAGAAGCCATTATAACTCCTGGACCTAGTGCTTTAAAGTATGCTCTGAGATTGGGTGGAGGTGGTGGAGGAAGGTCTTTAACTTGAACAGCTTGAACACTTTCGCTCATGATTGTACTTACTTGCGTAGTGATCGGTATATGAAGATTATTGTTCTAATGACTAGATTCTTTAAAGGCTTTTCTTCTTAAAGAATATATAACATCGTTATATAAATAGCGTAAACCTAATCCATCTTCTTTAATAAACCTTCTCCAAAGAACTTATCTAATGTCTCTCTAAAGATATTGTATGTTTCATCATCGTAAAGACAGAAGATAACCTTCTTCAACTTCTTATTCTCTCTTAAAAGATATTCGATAGTAGTTGATAGCATAATCTTTGCACACTTATCTTTAGGGTATCCAAATACTCCTGTAGAGATTGCTGGGAAAGCAATAGATTCAACACTATACTTCTCGGCAAGTTTAAGAGAGTTTAAAGTAGCTCTTCGAAGTTTATCATCTTCATCTCCTTCACCCATCCTTGGACCCACAGCATGAATGATATATTTAGCTTTTAATCTTCCCGCACTAGTTATTACAGCTTCACCAACTGGGCAGTACCCTATCTTATCACATTCTTCTTGAATAATCCTTCCACCTTTCCTCAGTATTGCACCAGCTACACCACCACCCATCTTCAAACTAGAGTTTGCAGCATTAACAATCACATCTACTTCTAGATCTGTAATATCGCCTTTAACAAGCTCTATAACCGTTTCACCAATCTTCAACATACCGTTATAAGAAAATACACTCCAAGATTAAAGATTTCTAAACCTCAAAGTATACAATATATATAGTTTACAATAGAGTTCTAAGTCTTAAGCAATATATAGATAGAGGTTCTACTTTTTTGTTATTCTTTAAAAATAAGAATGAATAACAATAATGTATGGATTTTGAGTTCTCTGAAGAAGAAGTAAGATTTAGAGAGAGCGTTCAAGAATTTTGTAAAAGGTATATCGAGCCTAGATGGGTTGAGATAGATGAAGGTGGTAAGATCCCATTAGAACTCATTAAGAAGATGGGTGAGCAAGGTCTATTCATGATACCTGTATCAGAAGAGTATGGAGGAATGGGTGGAACCATAACTATGGCAGCTATTGCTATAGAAGAGATAGCATACCATGATCCTTCTGTAGCTGTAGCTGTCTACGCTTTACTAAATAATGGATGGCCATTTATAATGGAGAAATATAGTTTAGAAGATGTTAAGAGAGAGATCTTACCTAAAGTTGCTAGAGGAGAAGCATTCTACGGAATAGCCTCAACTGAATCTCAGGGAGGATCAGATGTCGCTGGAATAAAGACCTTAGCAATAAAAAAAGGAGATAAATGGATAATCAACGGTGAAAAAACGTATATAAGCGGTGTAAGAGAGATACAAGAACTACCTCAAGGTGGAGGATACTTCCTCGTAGCTAAGACAGGGAAAGTAGAGTATGGACATAGGAACATAACAGCATTCAACCTAATCTTGAAGTGGGATGGTAAAGTAAGAGAAGGGTGGAAGCCGACTCTATTTGAAGAGATAGGTAGAAGAGGAATAAGCACAGGAGCATTTACATTAGAAGACTTTGAGCTAGAAGATAAGTATAGAATAGGTGAAGAGAATAAAGGATTCTACTACTTAATGGAAGGATTCAACGTTGCGAGAATACTTGTTGCAGCTGCAACGATAGGTAGCGGTAGATGGGCGATAGACCAAGCAATCGAATGGATAAGAAATAGAAGATTATTCGAAGGTAGACCTATCTCTTCATTCCAAGGAGTTAGCTTTAGATTCTCAGAACTGTATGGTGAACTTGAAGCTGCAAAACTCTTAACATACAGGGCAGCATGGCTAGCAGATAAGATCTATATAGAGAGAGATAGGAAGTGGAGAGAGCAAGACCTAAACGTACCAGTAGCTCTATGCAAGATGAAGGCTCCAGAAGCTACTGGAAAGATCTATGAAGAATTAATGAAGTGGTATGGAGCATATGCTTATACAAAAGACTGTAATGCTTTCAGAGGATGGATAGGGACACTATCCTACTTAGTAGGAGCTGAAGGTGCACAGAATATCATGAGGATAATAATAGCTAGAGATATCATAGGAAGAGAATATGTTAAAGGATAGATCAGAGACGATCTTAGGAGAAGGAAATTGAAGATATTAACTTTGATAAAATTAACCCTAGATATAAGTCAGTTAAAGTATGAGTCTACTGGAGAACCGTTAACTGAGATTGCTCCCAAGAAGATGGGAGACTCAGATAAATGTGCAGTTGAAGAAGCAGTAAGATTGAAGGAGAAGCTTGGAGCTTACACTGTAGTAGCTACGATAGGTTCAACATCAGAGAATGAGAGAATAATTAGAGATGCTTACGCTATGGGTATAGATGAAGGATACATAGTTAAAGTAGAAGATCCCGAAATTCTCCAAGCTACATCAATTGGAAAGATAGTATCTTCCCTAGTTGAAAAGACTGGACCCTACGACTTGATAATACTAGGCGCAGGATCACTCGATACACACTCCTACACTCTTGGCTCGATAATTGCTTCTAAGCTCAATATTCCAATAATAGCTGGAGTAGACTCATTACAATACGTTGATGGGTTCTTTGAAGCATTATGCATCATGGAGGATGGAGCATACACTTTTAGAGCGAAAGCTCCACTAGTAGTAACGGTGACGACAGAGGCTAATGAACCTAGAATACCAACATTAAAAACAATATTGAGGTCGAAGAAGATGGAGGTGAAGACTCTGACCATCCATGATCTAGGAGTAGATGATGTTGTAAAAGTAGATCTATTAGATGTTAAGAGGTATGTGGTCAATAGGAGGAAGATATTGTGGGATGCAAGTGAAGATTTAGAGAAAGCTGTTGACAAATTTATAGAAGTGTTAGTAAGTGAGGGAGTGGCTCAATGAAGATAATGCTCTATGGAGAGAGCATTGAGTGGATTAAACAAGCTAGAACAGTTGCCGATATACTGGATGGAGAAACAATTGGAGTAACCCCTTCAAGAGAATTAGGTAATGAAGCTGTAAAGATACTTAACAAAGTATATGTCTTCGATTCTATTCACTATGAGCCTAACTCTTACTACAAGACTATATACAAGATCGCGGAAGAAGTTAAGCCGGATCTCTCAATATTCCCATCAACCATTAAAGGTAGAACCTTAGCAGGACTATACGCTGGCTCGAGAGATGAACCAGTAATAACAGATGTGGTAGATCTAAGATATGTAGGTAGATTCTTAGAGGTGAAGAGATTAGTTTATGGTGGAGCTTGTGTAGCAGTACTGAGAGCTTCAACTCCACTAACTATATGTATCTCTCAAGGTGCGTTCAAACCTTCAGAAAAAGGAGAGAATGGAAAGATAGAGTACTTTAGTAGAGTAGACGAGGAACGGGTTCAGACTATTTTCAAGCCTAGAGAGTATCTCGGGATACCGTTAGAAAGAGCAGAAGTAGTTGTAGTAGCTGGTAGAGGTTTTAAGAAGAGAGAAGATCTAGAGATGGTTAAAGAGCTTTCATCTAGACTTGACGGTGCTTGGAGTGTAACTAGACCTCTAGCTGCAGATTATGGATGGGCTGATACATGGATAGGTATATCTGGAGCAATAGTGAGCCCAAGACTGTACATAGCGATAGGAGTCTCAGGTCAACCACTACACATGATCGCTGCCAGAAACTCGAAGACAATAATTGCGGTAAATAAAGATCCAAGTGCACCTATATTCGAAGAAGTAGATTATGGAATCATAGGAGATCTATACCAAGTAATTCCAAGATTGCTGGAAAAGATTAAGAAAAAGACGTAACTATTAAAGTTGTAGAGACCTCTATTGTTAATGAGTAGAAAGATGAAGGATATGTTTCAGATTTTCGAATAGATAAAAGGTGTTAAATGAATAATGAGTGAGAGATACGATGTAATAATCGTAGGAGCTGGACCAGCAGGATTAGCTACAGCATACTTCCTCGTAAAAAAGGGTTTTAAGGTAATCGTTCTTGAAAGAGGCTCGGAACCTGGATCGAAGAATGTCTTCGGTGGAAGAATCTACAGCTACGTCTTAGATAAGTATTTCTCTGGATGGAGGAGTGAGGCGCCAGTAGAGAGATGGGTTAGAAGAGAGAAGTTATCTTTACTATGCAAGAACGATGTGGTGAGCTTAGAATACGAGATTGGAAGAGAGATAGATGGATATGATAGTTTTACAACTTTCTTGAGCAGATTCTTAAAGTGGATGGCTTTAAGAGTTGAGCAGGAAGGTGCTATAGTTGCTACAAGTGTAAGGGTTGATGAAGTCTTATTCGATGATGGTAAAGCTCGTGGTGTTAGAGTTGGGGAAGATAAACTAGAAGCGGAATACACTGTAATAGCTGAGGGTGCGAACACTCTTCTTCTCGAAAAACATAGTTTAAGAGATAAGATCTCTCCTAAAGATATAACTATAGGAATTAAGGAAGTTATAAAACTAGGTAGAGAGAAGATAGAGGAAAGATTTGGATTAATTGGTGAGGAAGGTTTAGCCCAATTTCTATTAAGCCCTCTATTTGGAGGCGGCTTCATATACACTATGAAAGATTACGTGAGCATAGGGGTTGTCTACAGACCCTTAATTAAAGATCAAGTTGAAGCAAAAGATGTAATAGAAGAGCTTAGACTTCATCCATCTATCTCAAAACTTATCGGAGATGGTATACCCATAGAGTATTCAGCCCATATAATTAGAGAGGCTGGATATAGAGACTTGATGAGTAAACCTTATGGAGATAGATATTTAGTAGTAGGTGATGCAGCAGGACTACTATTGAATACAGGTTTCACTATAAGAGGGGTAGACTTAGCGATAGAATCTGGAAGATTAGCTGGAGAAGCAATAGATAGGATCTCAAAAGGAGAAGATCCATCTATCTATGTAAAGTTGTTGAGAGAGAGTGAGATAATACAGATGTTGAAGAAGTTTAGAGGAGTTCCAGAAGTACTCTCTAACCACAAGATCTATACAGTCTACCCAGAGATAGCTTGTAGAATATTGAAGAATATGTACTCTGTTGATGAGTCTCCAATAACTCTCCGCGAATCTATTAGAGAAGCTACAGGAAGTAGATTTTCAATGATAAAGTTTATACTTGAGCTCCTCTTTATGGTGAAGAATTTATGAAGAAGATGACTGTTGAAGAAAGGTTAACCTTAACGAAATTCGAAGTACATAGTAAACCACATATAACCCTAGACCTTCAGAAGTGTAGAAGATGTGATCTCAAATTATGTATATCTTCATGCCCTGCTGGATTATACACTTTAGATGAATCTGGAGAAGTCAAATTTACATATGAAGGATGTTTAGAATGTGGAGCATGTAGGATAATCTGTCCAGAAGGATCTATAAGCTGGAGCTACCCTATAGGAGGGTTCGGAGTCCAGTACAAATTTGGATAACCACCAATTCAAGTCATAAGTGGTCTACATGATATCAGTAGAAGAATTCTCAAAGATACTAGATATACTAGAGAAAAGATACTCAATCGAATTTCCACAACATATTTCAGAAGATCCTTTCAAGATCCTAATTGGGACAATACTATCCCAGAGAACGAGAGATGAGATAACGGATAAAGCATATGAAACCTTATTCGATAGATTTCCTACAATCGAGTCTCTAGCAAAAGCATCTATAAAAGAGATTGAGAAGTTGATAAGACCAGTTGGATTCTACAAAGTCAAGGCTAAGCGGATAAAAGAGGTTGCAAGAATAATTTTAGAAAAATACTCTGGGATAGTTCCTAAAGATAGAGATGAGCTATTAAAGCTTCCGGGAGTAGGAGATAAGACTGCAGATATAGTATTATCTTTTGGTTATGGTCTACCTGAGATCGCGGTGGATACCCATGTTGAGACAGTAGCAAAGAGGCTCGGGATAGCGGATGAAGAAGATAAATATGTACAGATAAAGAGGAAACTTGAAGATTTAACGCCACTTCATAAACGGTCAATGATAAACAGTCTCTTCGTAATGTTTGGAAAAGAGATCTGTAGAAAACCAAGACCTAGATGTAGTGTCTGCCAAATCAAGAACTTCTGTAAATATTATAGATCCATAACACAGAGTAAAGTTACAAGATATTAAAATGTTCTAAGGCTCTTTATTACTGGGAGATTAAAGATACTTCTAAAGCCTCTCAAGACGGTATGTTGTGAGAATAGGTGAGACCAATTTTATATGTTTAAAGATAAATATATGTAATCCCTTGAGCTTGAATGTTTAGAGATAATGGCTTCAAGATACTTTGATTAAGTGGTGGATGAGATGGTTGACGTAAGCATAGTTGAAGAAGATGAGAAGTACATTAAAGCAGAGCTTGATGGTATCCCGCTATCTATCGCAAACGGTATAAGGAGATTTACTATGAACGAGGTTCCCGTAATGGCTGTTGAAGAGATACTTATAATAGAGAATACATCTGCTATGCATAACGAGGTCTTAGCTCATAGAATCTCTCTAATACCATTCATCTCTGATATAGATAGATATGTAGCACAAGAAGAATGTACATGTGGAAGCAGATTAGGCTGTGAAAGATGTGTCGTAAGATATGTGCTAAGAGCTGAAGCAAGGGATGAACCTGTAACAGTCTATTCAAGAGACATTATTCCAGAAGATGCTAATACCACCGTTAAACCAGTAAGCCCTAAGATCCCGATAGTAAAACTAGCCCCAGGTCAAAGATTAGAGATGGAGCTTTATGTAAGAGTTGGTAGAGGTAGGAAAAATGCAAAATGGCAAGCAGCTATATCTTCACTGTATGAAAAAGATGGTGAACCGGGGAAGAGAATACTCTACATAGAATCTATAGGCTTCTTACCTCCTAGAAGAATATTAAAAGAAGCTGTTAACATCTTTAAGAAGAAGGTTCAAGAACTTGATGAGAAGATCAAGAGAGAACTAGAAGGATGATGGATATGGTTGGTAGGAGAAAGATAGTAAAACCTGGATTCAAACAAATGATACTATCACAGATACCTAGAAGTGTGAAGAAGAACAGGTTCTGGAGAAGAGTTGTAGAAGAAGTTCAGAAGTCTAGAAGGAGTAAGAGGGTGGTTAACCTCTATAAGCTAGATAAATTAACAAATAGTGGAGACGTAGTCTACGTAATTGGAAAAGTTCTCGGAGTAGGAGAGCTAACTCATCCAATAACCATCTCAGCCTTCTCATTCAGTAAGACAGCTTATGAGAAGATAAGAAGAGTAGGTGGAACAATCCTCACAACAGCAGAATTTGCAGAGAGATATCCAACTGGAAGCAATGTAAGGCTCATCGGATAGAAATCTACACCTATCAAAGTTACTCCATCTAGAAAAATTGTTCTTCTTTATTATAAGAAGCGTTAGAATGATGTATTGTTAAAGTTCTAAGATGAGGTAAAGTCCTCTGAGTATGTTCAAGATAAAAACTCGAAGTTTAGATTATTCTTAGAAGCTGAACTCTATCTAAGTAAGGTTATATATTAGTGATCATTCAAGATCGGTGAAAGAACGAATGCTTGAAGAGTCAACTAGTACGCAGATAGTAGTAGATGCTACAGGTCAGAGATTAGGTAGAATGGCTTCTAAAGTAGCAAAACTCTTATTATCAGGAGTTGAAGTGATTATTGTTAATGCTGAGAAAGCTATTATAACTGGAAGTAAGAAAGCAGTACTAAAAAGATATTTAAGATTGATGGGGAGGAGACAGTTAACATCTCATAAAGTTGTTAAAGTATGGTATCCGAGAAGACCGGATAGGATCGTCTGGTATACGATAGCTAGAATGCTCCCGAGAAAGAAGCCTAGAGGAAGAGAGGCAGTTAAAAGACTAAAAGTTTATGTCGGCGTCCCTAAAGAATTAGAGAATATTGAGAAGATTAGTTTTAAAGATGCAGAACTTGGTAGAGGTGTAACCAAGTCTGGTAAGATAATAAGATATATGACCATTAAAGAAGTATCAAATATTATAAGTGGAGGGAGATTTAGTGACTAAGCTGATCGGACCATTTGTAGGTAGGAGGAAGACGGCTGTAGCTAAGCTCTTCATAAGACCTGGTAAAGGAAATATATACATTAATAATCAGCCATTAACATATTTCGGAGATGATATTGTAAGAAACAAGATATTAGCACCACTATATTTTGATGAGAAGTTCTGGAAGAGTCATGATTTCTATGTCAAGGTAGAGGGTGGAGGAGTAATGGCCATCGCAGATGCTGTATCATTTGCTATTGCAAAAGCATTAGCATCAAGAAGTGAAGCAACACAACAGAAGATAAAAGAATATGATAGAATACTGTTAGCAGGAGATCAAAGACAGACCGAGCCTAAGAAGCCGAATAGGTACTCTGCTAGAAGATTCAAACAGAAATCCTATCGATAGGTTAGCTAAAAAATGGTTAATCTATATTCTATGTAAGCTTCTCATAAGATCGTAGAATTAAAGACTTCACAATATTTGTAGAAGTGGTCTGGCATAATCAATATAGTTACTCCATCTATAGGTGGAATCTTGTCTAGAGATCCGACTACAGCTCCAGAACTTAACCCTACTGGCAAGCCTTCATTGATAGTGATCTTCAACATACCCTTAAGAGCTTCTTCATAATCTACCTCAACCATTCTATCTATCTCGACAAGGTGTATCCACTTCATACCAGTCTCAACCCTTCTCATACCGGGAATAACTTCACCCTTAGCTGGCTGCACACCTACAATCTCCAAATCTCCATGATATCTATTCTTGAAGTAGAAAGATATTGCACTAGCATGTCCAGATGTTCCGAGAGAACATACGATTCTTTTAGGTTTCAATCCTGACCTCTTCAACTGGATATCGAGTTCTTTAGCTGTAAATCTAAGATGAGAGATAAAGTTTGCATCATTCTCAAACTGGTTGATATGTACTGCATTATCTCTTCTTGAATCTTCCTTAACCCGTTCTAGTGCTTGAGTCGTTATCTGCTCTTGAACTCTCACTACCTCTGAACCAAGGATCTTCAAGTAGAGATCACTACACTTCTGAACAGAGCTTGGAAGATATATCCTAGTCTTGAGTCCGAGGCTCTTGCTAATACATGTTAAAGCTATCCCCGTATTAGTTGAAGAAGCTTCATATACTAGCCTACTACTGGTAAGTCTTGAATCATTCTCTAATGCATCTATGAGCATATACCATCCAATCCTATCTTTAATACTATTACTGAATGGGTTTAAGTACTCTAATTTAGCCCAGACTTGGCTTAGATCACTAGAGAGAGATTTGAGGTAGATTAAAGGAGTAGGCCAGCAAGACTTAATCAGCTCACTAATGTTTCTACATACTCTTAGAGGATTGTTCTCTAAGTCTTCCTCAAACCCTAGGTCTTCTAATCTATACTCAACTCTATCTGTACGATTAATAGTTACAGGGATCCTTTTTATTCCTAGGACCTTTAATGCATGAAAAAATTTATAGTGAGTTAAGCTAACCTTGAGATCTTCATCTACTTCTACAGTTTCTTCAATCTTACCACTCTTTAACAATTTTCCTATATCTTCTAAAAGTTCTTCAATAGGAGGTCTAGGAAGACTTCTAACCTCATCTATAGCTACTAGCTTCATAATCACCCCTCCATTAACTTAGATATCGGGTGGTAAGTCTCTAGAACCTTGACTTGCTCAGATACGTGTTCACCGATCATAGAGAGAAGAATCTTTTCCTTTATATCTTCTTCAATGACAATCTCTCTAGCTGTATTCGAATGATCTTTCCACTTTTTCTTCAAATCTATATCTCCAAAGACTTCTTTAAGTAATCTTACAAAACTCTCTTCAGATACCTTTCCACATAGCTTGAGAACGTTTAAAGAAGGTAGAAATGTTTCCCATGGTTTGAGAAGATCTCTCTTCTCAAGTACTGGTGACACAAAAGTAGACCACCGACATATCTATAAATAATCTCTTTATTAATTTTATCTTGAGTAATAATAATTGTTGTGAAATGTTAAACTTAGAATATCTTATTCTTGGAAATATCTTACATGTTGAGAAAGAAGCTCTTGTGGAAAGACTTAAGTAAAAGATTATGATTATTAAATGTCATGAATAGTAGGTGTAATGGTTTAACAAAGTTACAAGCAATAGTGGTTGTAATTGTTCTCGTCATAGGAGTAGCGGTTGGAGGTATATTCGCGATTACCCTTCTCCAACCTACTACACCTACAGCTAAAGTAGAAGAGATCAGAGTTGGTTTAGTCGAGCCACTTACGGGTACCTACGCTGTCTTCGGTAATGAAGCGAAGATGGCTGCAGAATTAATAGTAGAGCAGATTAATGCTCAAGGTGGTATCAAGAGTTTAGGAGGAGCTAAAATCAAATTGATAGTTGAAGATAGTAAAAGCACGGCTGATGGTGCGAGGTTAGCGGCAGAGAAGTTGGTGAGCGTTGATAGAGTAAACGTCATAGTAGGTGCATTCATTAGTGCTCATACGTTAACGATGTTAGATGTAACAGAGCCTAATAAGGTGATTGTAATGGCAGATGCTTTAGTCGATTACTTGACTGCACGTGGTTTCAAGTACATAGTGAGATTACCTCCGAAAGCATCAGTACATGGTGCTACTGCAGTAGATTTCGTAGTAGGCTTAATGAAACAAAAAGGTGAAAAGATTACGAGACCGGTGCTCGTCCACTTCGATGGATTGTTCGGCGAGGTAACAGGAGACGGAGTATATCAAAGGTTAAGAGATCTCGGTATAAAACTAGTTGATAGAATAAAATATCCAACTGATATAACTGATATGGCCCCAATCATCGAGAGGATAAAAGCGGCTGAACCTGACGTAGTCTTCGTAGTCCCATATTTTGCAGACTCTGTCTTATTCGCTAAAGCTGTAAAGACTTTAGGTCTAAAAGTTAAGTTCATAGCTGCAGCAGGAGGAACGGGGCTTGCAGACCCCGACTCTATAAAGGCGGCTGGAGATGCTGTAGAGCTGATGACGAATACATACAGTTACGACCCCTTCCTACCTACAGAATACAATAAGAAGCTTGTCGAAGATTTCAGGAAGAGATATGGTAAGCTACCGACAGAGGCTGCTGGTATAATCTTCTATACACTATGGACTTTGAAGGAAGGCCTAGAATTATCTGGGCAGAAGTATCCGCAAGATCCACTTAATGGTGATAATCTCATGGCTTGCTTCATGGAGCTAGACTTAAAGAGCGGACCAGCTGCAGAGACTTATCCTACAGGTAGAATAAAGCTACTGCCTAATGGAGATAATATGTATGCAGGTGCAGTCGTGTTACAAGTACAAGGTGGTAAACCTGTCTTAGTCTATCCATTTGAAAAAGCTCAAGCATCTGCAATCTACCCGAGACCATAGGTTAGCAAATGATTAGAGAGATACAGTGATTGCAACATGGATCTATTAATTGATTTCGCTATAAGTTTAGCGAGAAATGTAGTCTTAGGAATTATGATGGGTAGCGTATATGCTTTAGCAGCTATGGGATTGGCGCTGCTCTTCGGCGTTGCAAACCTCATAAATTTTGCTCATGGAGAATATGTTATGCTAGCTATGTATATGGCCTACTTCTTCAGTGTAACACTGGTCATAGACCCAGTAGTGAGCTCGATAATCAATATCCCACTCTTCTTTTTGATAGGTCTAGTTACATATTTTCTATTCTTCAAAAGAGTTATAAATGCGCCACCCTTATCTCAGATAGCTGTAACAGTCGGCGTCGTAGTCTTATTGAGGAATATTGCATTAGTGATCTGGCAAGCAGAACCTAAAGCTCCACCATTCACTATATTCTCAGCATCTTATGAGATGGGCCCTATAACAATCCCACTTGATAAGCTTTTCGCAACTATAATCAGCATCACCTCTCTAATCTTACTATACCTCTTCTTAGAGAGAAGTAAGTTTGGAACCGCTATGAGAGCTGCGGCAGACGATGTCGATGCAGTATCGATGATGGGTATTGATACTGGGAGACTTTTCTTATTAACTCTCGGTATAAGCATGATGCTTGTAGGGCTCTCAGGGTCACTTATAATGATGTATCAAGCAGTAACCCCTACTTCTGGACTATTATTCGGATTACTTTCTTGGGCGATAGTAGCACTTGCAGGATTGGGAAGTATTAGAGGGATTTATCTAGCTGCTGTAATTTTTGGACTAGCTGATGCTCTAGCCAGTGGAATGTGGGATCCGAGAGGAAGAGAGATAATACTCTACGGTCTCTTCATCCTTATTCTTTGGTTAAAACCAAGAGGATTATGGGGAAGGAGGTAGCTCTATGAGGTTCTGGCAACTCGCCAGCTTTGGAGGTTTCCTACTTCTCCTCCCACTCATCCTCGGTTTAAATGATTACTACATCTTCTTGACTACGTTAATACTATTGTATACGGTGATCGTTATGGCATGGTACTTCATCGGCGGGTTAGCTGGACAGCTAGATTTAGGTGCAGGAGCGTACCATGGACTAGGAGCGGTCGTAACTGGATACTTAATGATATACTATAATGTTTCTGGATGGATCGGGCTAGTCTTAGGCGGATTGGCCGCAATGGGGGTCGCTTTTATAGTAGGGTTCCCAAGCTTTAGATTTGGACTTAAAGAAGTCTGGTATGCATTAGCTTCACTCGGTCTCGTACTAATCTTACAAAAGATCTTTCTTCTCTGGACAGATGTTGCAGGTCCTCTCGAGAGATATATTCCTTTCAGAGAATTCGATCCACTATACATGAGAGCTAGAGCTAAGTGGTTCTACTACTATATAACCCTCGGACTACTGCTTATCACATTCTATCTTGCACATCGTGCGAAGAGGGGGAAACTCGGTCTCTACCTAGTAAGTATAAGAGATGAAGAAGAAGCGGCTGAGATGCTGGGGATAGATACTAGGAGATATAAACTAGTCGCCTTGCTAACATATAGTTTCATCACAGCGGTAACAGGCGGGATCTACGCCAGCATGGTGGGATTCTATCATCCAATCTTATTCGATGGATGGATTGGGATACAGACAGCTACAATAGCGATAGTCGGAGGTCTTGGACACTTCTGGGGTCCGCCTCTCACCTCTGTGATTCTACTCTCGATTGCAGAGTATCTCAGAATCAACTTAGGAGGAACCATACCAGGTCTCCACCAAGTAATATTTGGAGCTATACTGATAACTGCTATACTCTTCAAGCCAGCTGGGATCGGACCCTACCTAGAATCTTTAATAGAGAAGGTGAGAAAGAGATGAAGGTGCTTGAGGTTCGAGATATTACAAAGAAGTTTGGAGCTTTGGTAGCTCTCAACTCAATCAACCTAAATGTAGATGAAGGTGAAACTGTTGGCATAATAGGTCCTAATGGAGCTGGAAAGACAACTCTATTCAATATTATAACAGGTTTCCTAAAACCTGATAAGGGAACGGTCTGGATATTTGGACGGAATGTAAACAGTTGGAGACCACATAAAATAGCTAGTTTAGGTGTTTCAAGATGTTTCCAGATAGTGAAACCGTTTCCATCTCTAACAGTCTGGGAGACAGTGGTTGTAGGATCTTATCTTAAGAGTAGAGATGCCTCTGAAGCACATGAGGCTGCACTTGAAGCATTGAAGCTTGTAGGCATAACTGATCTAAAAGATAGGCTATCTAGAGAACTGAATATCCCTCAGCTAAAATTAGTGGAACTGGCTCGAAGTATTGCAACACGTCCCAAGATACTTTTAATAGATGAGATAGCAGCAGGTCTTACTCCTACCGAGGTCGATAAAATGGTAAAGAAGCTTAAAGAGATCAAGGAGAGATTGGGGTTGACGCTCCTAGTAGTAGAACATGTTATGAAGTTTGTCATGGGGCTCTCAGAGAGGATTATCGTACTCCATTATGGTGAAAAAATAGCTGAAGGCTCTCCAGAATCAATCAGTAAGGATCCACGTGTTATAGAAGCCTACCTAGGTACTAAATGGGCGGAGATGAGAGAATGGAGCTAGCTATAAAGAATGTTTCAGCAGGATATGGAAGAATCCAAGTATTGTGGGATGTAAGCTTAGAAGTTAAACAAGGGAAGCTTACAGCATTAGTTGGACCTAATGGAGCTGGAAAGAGCACTTTGTTAAAAGTCATCACTGGTTTCCTCAAACCTTATTCTGGAAGTATAGAGCTGGATGGTATTAACTTAACATATCTAAAACCTCACATGATTAAAAAGTTAGGAATCTCAATGGTGCCTGAAGGTCGAAGACTATTCCCAAATCTAACAGTTAAGGAGAACTTAACTATGGGCGCCTATTTTTTAAAAGAGAAACATGTTATAAATGAGCAGATGGAGTTCATCTTTAGCATCTTCCCAGTATTAAAAGAGAGGCTTAATCAAACAGCTAAGAGTCTAAGTGGCGGTGAGGCACAGATGCTTGCTATCGCTAGAGCACTCATATCTTATCCAAAAATCTTGATCATAGATGAGCCGAGTCTAGGATTATCGCCTAAGATGGTTTCATTGATCTTTGAAAAACTTATGGAGCTGAAGAATAGAGGAACTACTCTATTGATCGTAGACCAGTACGTTGATAAGGTTCTAAGCATAGCTGATTGGGCTTACGTTATGGAGAATGGTAAGATCGTGATGTCTGGTGAAGGTTTAGAACTACTTAAGACAGATATGCTGAAGAAATTTTACCTAGGCATAGGTTAAAAAATTATCCTTAAAGATCTCTCTCAAATTTTTATTCTTTCAAGAGATCAAGATTCTAAAGTTATTGAAAATTTTAAGAAGTTTTCTCGGTATGTCGTAACAGCAAATTTATATATAGGGTATCGTGGAGTAAACATCGGTATGCTGATACCTGTAAGATGTTTTACGTGTGGAGCTTTGATAGCTGATAAATGGGAAGAATATCAAGCTAGGGTAGAGAATGGAGAAGACCCTGGAATAGTCTTAGACTCGCTCGGTGTGAAGAGATATTGCTGTAGAAGAATGTTCTTAACACATTATGAAGTATTCGATGAAATAGTAAAACTCCACACACTATATGGATATAAAGA
>JANXDW010000002.1 GCA_025058515.1 Aigarchaeota archaeon | reverse complement strand
ATTGACAGGTATAGATATATACGAGCCGTTGACAATGTCCAGCTTAGCTCCATCTCAAGCTGTACTCCCAGTAAAGCTTCCATATAGAGTCCCCTCCCCAAAATTTAGTAGAAATCTATTGATCTCGTTAGATGTTAGTAGGATACCTTATCAAGCTGAGACTAGTATAGCTGTAAATCCGAGAAATCCAGAGAATATTGTGATAGGTATGAATGATTATGGAGTTTATAGTCCTTCAGCTTACGTTAGTATTAATGGTGGAGAAACTTGGGATGGTCCATATGCGATGACGCCTCTACTGAAAGATGATTACGGTTCAGACGTATCACTTGCATTCGATAGAATGGGAAGAGTATATTTTGCATACATGTCTATAGGTTTCAAATATATCGTAGTTAATAGGATAGTTTTCGGAGATGAGAAAGCAAGCATAGTAGTTTCTAGATCTGATGATGGAGGATTTACATGGAGTCCGCCGAGGGTCGCTGCCTTAGGAGATATCTACGGAATAGAAAATAACGTGGTAATCCTCTTCCTAGATAGACCGAGGATAGCTATCGGTCCAGATCCAGTAGATAAGAGTAGAGATAGAATATATGTTACTTATACGGAGTTTGCTCTATCCTACCCTATCATACCAGAATATCCCTATGTACTCGCTCCTACAGTTAGTACAACTATTAAACTAGTCTACTCTGTAGATGGTGGGGAGACATGGAGTTATCCAAAAGCTGTTAGCCCAACATACTCATACATACTCGGTGAAGAAAGGAGGAGGATCGTGCAAGGATCTAACCCGAAGGTTGGAAGAGATGGAACACTCTATGTAGCTTATTATGACTCATTAGATGAAGGACCGTGGAGCGGGCTTTTCGCACCAACCATCGTAAAAAGTCTAGATGGAGGAAAGACCTTTACAAGACCAGTTCATATCGACTACTTACTAGAGATGGACTATGAGCTTCCGCCAACATTATTTAGAGCATGGGTATCTATGATGCCTCAGATAGACGTTGGACCCAATGGAGAAGTATATCTCGTAGTAGCAGCTAAGCCAGATGATTCAGATATATTCTTTTATAGATCACTAGATGGTGGAGAGACGTGGAGTATAGCTAAGAAACTCAATGATGATAGGACAAACAGAGACCAATTTATCCCTGCAATATCCGTAAGCCCTAACGGGACGATCCACACCTCATGGGCTGATAGAAGAGATGATCCAAAAGATATAGAATATCATATCTACTATACAAGATCTGGAGATAGAGGTGAGACCTGGATCGAGAATACTAGAGTTACAGACTATCCTTCAAATCCAAACTATGGATTATACTTGTATATTGGTGACTACTTTAGTATCTACGCTACAGATGAAGACGTTTACGTCTCGTGGACTGATACAAGACTAGGTAGTAGAGGGGCTCCGAACATGAAGATAGGCTTTGCAAGAACAAAGCACATCCCATTACCTAGTATACTGATCTCTCCACCCTCTGGATACGGTGGAGAAGAAGTAACAATCATTGGAGAAAACTTCATCCCAGATAAAGAAGTATACTTGAGATTAGGTGATGCATTCATATCAGTCTTGAGAACAGATAAAGATGGTAAGTTTCAATCTAAAATATTCATGCCTATTCTAAGTGAGGGTCCATATAAGGTTGAAGCAATAGATCTATCTGGTAATAGAGCTGAAACATACTTTTACTGTGAAGCAGGATTAGATACTGTCAGAAAAGAAATACAGTCGATGAGCAAGATATATGAAGAGTTCTTAGAAGAAGTCAAGAAGATGAATATCTCTAGTCTCAAGTCTGAGAGTGATCAGAAAATACTAGAAGACATTGATGTGCTTAAGGGTAAGATCGAGGTTATCGGGACTCAACTATCCTTTATTAGAGATATAATATATGTTCTCTTAGTGGTCTCTATAGGTGCTTTCATAACAGTTTTCATAGCTTTAAGATATAGGAAGGTTGTAAAAGATGGATAGTAGAAAGTTGTTTGTATTCCCTATAATACTATTGCTTCTTACAAGTATGGGCTTAGAGGTCATGACAGAAGAGTATACGTTCCCACATGATAATCCTGGACCAGCAGTTGATAGAATAATCTTTAAGAAAGTTGATCAAGACCAAGCTCCCCTACTTGTTGAGAGAGGAGATATAGACATGTACTTATATAGTTTGAAGATAGCTACCGCCACCCAGTATATGAAGAGTGAAGTAATAAGCATCTTTCAAGCTCCTTCAACTACAATATCCATATTGCTCAATCCATCTCCAGCTGAGAATGAAGAACTGAACCCATTCTCTATACCTGAGATTAGATTTGCAGTCAACTACTTGATCGATAGAGAATACATAGCAAAATCTATCTACGGTGGCTTTGCTATCCCAATGTATTCTCATGTTGCTCAAATTGACTACGATTATTTAGTTGTCTCAGATATTCTCAGAGAATATCAAATATCTTATGATCCAGATTATGCTAAGACTATAATTAATCAAGCGATGAAGAAAGCTGGAGCAGATCTTGTGGATGGTCGGTGGACGTACAATAAGAAACCTGTTGTCTTGAAGTTCATAATTAGAGTAGAGGATGAGAGAAGAGAGATAGGCAATATGCTTTCAGAAGAACTTGAGAAGATGGGCTTCACTGTGAAAAGAACCTACATGGATTTCGCTCAAGCCATCTCACTCGTCTATAGAACAGATCCGAAAGCATTTGAATGGCATCTCTATACTGAAGGATGGGGTAGAGGAGCAGCTGAGAGATACGATTACGCAACGATAAACCAGATGTGTGCCCCATGGCTTGGATATATGCCAGGATGGCTTGAATATGGCTTCTGGCAGTATAGAAACGATTTTATAGATGAACTTGGCAAAAAACTCTTCAAAGGAGAGTATCAAGATATAGATGAGAGGAATAAACTTTATAGAGAATTAGCGAAGACTTGTTTAAAAGAAGCAGTTAGAATCTGGGTTTTAACAGTGAATAATCCCATGATCTTGAGGAGAGATCTCAAGGGAGTATCTATAGACATAGTCTCAGGTATAAGATCATTATGGACTCTTCGATCAACATATTCTGATAAAAAAGAATTGGTAGTTGGTCATCTATGGGTTAGACCATATATGGGCTCTGCATGGAACCCTATAGGAGGTTTCACAGACATCTACAGTGTAGATATATGGAGACAGATCTACGATCCGCCTTTAGTGAGAGATCAATCTACAGGGATACCTAAACCATTCAGGACAGAATTTAGAGTAGTTGAATCAAAGCCTAAAAGTGAGATCACTGTACCATCAGATGCTTTCATCTGGAGCTCAGAGAAGAATGGATGGGTAAATGTTCCTCTTGGAACAAAAGCTAAAAGTAGAATCATCTTCAATTATGCTAAATACATAAACTCGAGATGGCATCACGGAGTAGAGATCACCTTAGCAGACTTCCTCTACTCTATCTACCAGTCTTTCGACATAGCCTATAATCCTAAAAAGGCTACAATAGAAGTTGCTCTCTCAGCTACTAGAAAGCCTATTCTAGAAACATTTAAGGGATTTAGGATTATCAATGAAACAGCAATTGAAGTATACGTAGACTACTCGAACCCATTCAAAGAATATGTTGCAGAATATTCAGAGCCTTGGGGGGTGGTCATGCCTTGGGAGCTGCTCTACGCTATGGATATCCTAGTATTTGAAGAAGGATTTGCAGCATATACAGATACCGCATCAGCTAGACTTCAAGTTAAGTGGCTTGACTTAATAGAGCCTCTACAATGTCGAAGACTCATTAGCATATTTGAGAGATTATCCGAGCAGAAGAAATATCCTTCAAATATATTCAATTTATTGGGAAGAGAGATAGAGACATTAGATAATAGCTTGAAAAGATATAGAGCTATAGTAGAATGGTTTAAAGAGCATGGACATCTAGTCGTGAGTAATGGTCCATTCTATCTAGATAGAATGGGATCTGTTACTGAGCAATATGCTGAACTGAAAGCTTTCAGAGATAAAGCTTACCCCTTCAAGCCTAGAGACTTTTACGTAGGCACACCGAAGAAGATCGATCTACATCTTCCATCCTTTTTGAAAATTGCTAAAGGAAAGGAAGCTAGAATTGAAATAGACCTCAGAGGTGTTGAGGAATCATATATTAAGATGGTGCTCGTAAATCCATATACTCAAGAATCTATCTATAGTGGTGAGGTTCATGTTAAGGAAGGTAGAACATCTATAAAGATACCTGAAGATATATCAAGAAGATTAGACCCCGGTATATATCAGATCTACATAACAGCTTATAGTGATCTGACATCACTAATCTCAGAAAGAGTTATTGAATTGAATATAGTTGAAGAGGTTGAGACGACAACGGAAACATATAGAACTGAGGAGACTACAGCAACTGAAACTCCAGTTGAAAGACCAGAAGTACTAAATGTGATGATGATCGTAGTACCACTGATAATAATCTTTACAATAATAATGTTTGTTTTTATATTTAGAAGGAAGGCTAAGAAGATTGTTGAGAAGACTTCTCCCTAGATGGTTTAAGCGACTCCAAGACCATTCTAAAACCTACTATTATCGAGATTGCAATTATCGTCAACCCTAGAAATACCCATGGAAACTTCTCTATATATTCTATCTGAGTAGTCGTAAAAGTCTCGTAAACAGTCTTGGTAACAGTATTAACCACTACAGTAGGTTCAGATATTGTTTCATATACTGTAAAAGTTTCAGTTAAGGTTATACTCATAGTCTTAGTTGGAAGATCATCAATAAGTAATGTTATTGTGTATAAACCTTTAGATCCGAGAAATGGAACTATCACTATGTAGTAATATCCTTGATATGGTGCCTGGTATGAGATCCTCTCAGTAAGTCCTCTCCCAAAATCGCTTCTCTCCATAACATCTCTTTCCGGACTTAAAAGATACATATCTAAATCTACATCAGCTGGGACTCTAAGTATTATATGAATTATCTGGTTTGCTTCAAGCCAGATCTTGAAGAAATGATTTCTCGTACCATCCATATAGAAACTATACGTTTCCTCCTTTAACTCGGTGGCAGTAGAAAAACCTATCCCAGGTTCAACTCCAGAGGTAGTATCCGCTGAGTGTAAGAAGAATGCGAAAATAGATACTAGGAGAATTGTGGTCAAAATTTGTTCTTTCATGTTTTCTCCTCCAAGACTCTTAATGCTTCTACAAGATCCGATACCAATACAATGTATATCTCATCTCTAAGTTTTGAGATCGCTGATTCATAATTTTCAGCTTCAGGGGGATATGAGAAGATCCAAGCACATATCCGCTCAGGTGTAGCATCTTCCGGATATGCCTCATACCAGTCAAAGTAGTAATCTAGGTATCTTAGTATAGCATCGACATTTAACGCTAAGTTCGGATTGATCTTATATAGACCTGCTCTCGTATCATTCCAATAGGTCTTCGCCTCGGTTCTATTTAGAGGAGGGCTAGTCTTCAAGATGACTAGAAGCTCTTTATCCTCTCTTAATCTATCAATGACTGTCCTAATCTCAGCTAAGCGTGCATTCAACTCTAAAACATCTTCTCCACATTCTCTACAAGAATAATTTAATCTCATGATTTCTTTATCTTTAACTTGAAGCTTAGAGATTAGACCGGATAATTCTTTTTCAAGATTTTCAAGCTGTGCGATCAATCTCATCCTCTCTGATTCAAGATCTAGAACTCTCTCTTCAGATCTCTCAACGATAGACCTTAACTCTATATTCTTCATTTTAAGTTCTTTTATCTCAGAATCTTTGATGTATAGCTGTTCTCTAAATTGGTAGTCGCCAATATAGTATCCTGAGAGAAAACTTGCTAATATAGAGATTAGGATGATTGCATAGACTAGATAAACTGGAATTCTCATTCCATGAGAGTGTTCTGCGGGATGTATATATCTCTTTTCCGTATACTTGTGAAAACTTAACTAATTAGCAAGAATAGGTTAGCTTTAGGAAATGCAAATACTTAAAGCCGTCTTGTACAGGTCTTTATCAATATTGATCGTTGTCCCCACGGTCTTATTATTGATGGTTATCACTCTAGGTCTGACAGGTGTCTCCGATAGGCTGTTAACCTCGATAGCTGAACAGACAGTTCAAGATGTTAAGAGAACTCTAGCAACCCAGATACACGATCCTGAAGCTCTCGAATTAGCAGTAGAATCTCATAGGAGAGCAATTTACTCTAGCTATGGATTGGATAAACCATGGTTTTACAGAATACCATCAATGATGGCTCAGATAGTATTCTTCGATCTAGGGAGGACTAGAGTATTGAAGAGCTTTACGGGGAGCCATGAAGTCTCTGAGATAATAATAGAAAGAATACCGAATACTCTACTACTAGTTACAATACCATTGATAATTTCAGCTGTTATCGGTATATGGATGGGGGTAAAAATAGCTTCAAAACCTGGTACAATACTAGATAGAACAATATCTTACCTAGCAATGATCTCATATACTCTTCCTTCATGGTGGATTGGAATAGTATTCATTATCTTATTCGGATTCTATCTAAAGATCTTCCCCACTGGAGGGATGTATAGCGTTCCACCCCCAACAGAGACTCTACCTAGACTATTAGACTTGATCTGGCATTTGATACTCCCTACCGCAACATTAGTAGTAGTCCAAGTAGGTGGATGGATATATTCTACAAGGATGATTGTACTAAATATTACAAAAGAAGATTATGTAGAAGCAGCTAGAGCAAGAGGTTTACCTGAAGGTATGGTCAGAGCTAGGTACATTCTAAGAGTTGCAGCACCTCCAATTATAACCAATATAATCCTCGGATTAGCAGGGTCTCTAAGTGGAGCAATAATAACAGAGACAGTATTTGGATGGTATGGAATGGGGAGCCTATATTATCAAGCTATACTCAATCTTGAAGAAAACTTGATAATAGCCTTAACCTATATCTACACTCTACTCTACATTCTTGCTAGGATAATCCTAGAGATTACATATGTTATTCTAGATCCGAGAGTGAGATATTAATGTCCCTCAAAAGCGAAATATTAAAAAATCTTTGGAGAAGTTGGTCTACGAGAATTGGTATAATCTTCTTAACAATCTTGATATCTATATCGGCTTTTGTCTTAATATCTTATCCTGCAGACTTCGGATTAAAAGTGTGGAGTAATCCATCCTATTGGGCCGATAATCCAAAACTCGCTCCACCCACATGGACTACAATATTCTCAAAGGAGAAGCTTCCCCACCACATGATCTTCGAGATAGATGAACCTACTAGATTCCATAGAGAACTTGGAATGAAGGTATCAGAGTATAAGATAGAAGTAAATTACGATTATGATGTCCATCCATCTTTTCTACACATCTTGATAGAGAATATAACATTCTATTCATCTAGACCTCCTAGATTAGAGTTCTTCATAAGTAGACCTGATAATCTTACTATTAGATTGGCTAGCCTACTAGTTAGGGGACCGACTAGCCTAGAGGAACCGCCTTACCGTAGATATGTAGAATCTCCTAGTAGAATAATCTTGACAGAAGATCAGACGGTCATCTTAAACTTGATCAATTCACTGAATGAGAATTATGGTCTTTCATTAACTTTAGAAGATGTTTACAAGATCGGTTCAGCTAAGATCTTCTTCGGCTGTCCATCTAGCCATGATGGAAGAGAATTCACGATATTGAAGGGTCGTTACTCGATAATTGTAAAAGCCTTCTTCTACGATGAGGTGAGCAGAGTGGAGAAGGTAAGCTTTATTCTAGGAGGTAGAGTCTACGGACTCTTAGGTACAGATATCATAGGTAGAGATATTTTGATAGGTCTTCTATTCGGTTTTCCAGTCAGCTTGATGATAGGGTTAATGGCTTCAATCTTAGTAACCTCGATCGGTGCTGCGTTAGGGATCGTGAGTGGATACGTAGGGGGAAGAACAGATACAACTATTCAGAGAACTAGCGATATAATCATGAACATGCCATTACTCCCAGTATTAATCTTCTTCACATTTATTCTTAGAGAATTCGGGTTCAGACTCTTCTTAATAATCTTAATCCTAACAGCTTTCAGCTGGCCTGGATTAACCATAGTTATAAGACCTATGGTGATGCAGATGAAGTCGAGCCAATTTATTGAAGCAGCTATATCATGTGGAGCATCTAGAAGATGGATAATGGTAAAACACGTCTTACCAAACTTAACCCCGTTCATAATTGCTCAAAGCATCTTCTTAGTACCATCAGCAATACTAGCTGAAGCAGCTCTAAGCTTCTTAGGATTAGGCGACCCGACAATACCTACTTGGGGTCAGATGCTCGACTATGGATTTAGAAGTGGAGCAATATATCTAGGATATTGGTGGTGGGTGATTCCTCCAGGTCTACTAATAGTCTTCTCTACGATAACCTTCTTACTGATAACAATTGGATTAGAGCCGATGCTAAATCCAAGACTGAAAACAGTCATCTAACAGAATCTATAAGATTCTTTTTTAGAGGCTGTGAATGCAACTGTAGTAGTTTCTTTGACATAGGTTACAATAGTTAATGGCACGGGAACAGTAGTTGCAGTAACTTCTCTAATTGAAGTAACAACACTACACAATTCAACCTAGAATTGTATATTCTTGGGCCCGGTGGGATTCGAACCCACGACCTCCCGGTTATCAGCCGGACGCTCTAACCAAGCTGAGCTACGGGCCCTCCGCCTTCTTGATAAAACCCATTTTCAAAATGTTATCTTCAATAATTTAAGCATTT
>JANXDW010000044.1 GCA_025058515.1 Aigarchaeota archaeon | reverse complement strand
CTTATCTTCAATACCTCTTCAAAGATCCTTTATACTTCTTCAAGTAACTTCTCTATTAATTTTAAGAATTTATTGTTATGTTCTGGAAGTGATATTGTTACTCTTAGATGAGATCTGAGTTCAGGGATGCTATCTAGATTTCTAATAACAATTCCTCTCTCTATTAATCTTTTATGAAGTAATCTTGAATCACCTCTAACTAATTTGAATAATAGGAAATTTGCCTCAGATGGGTAGACCTTCAACTTTGGAAGTGCTGAGAGTAGTTCTCTAACCCTCTCTCTTTCTTTTACAATCTTTCTCGAATTTCTTATAACAGTCTCTGAATCTCTCAATGCGATAACTGCTAATTCTATGGAGATTGTGTTTAAACTATTTGGGGGTCTAGCCTTATTTAATAGCTTAGCAGTCTCTTTCGATGTAACTATGTATCCAATTCTTGCACCTGCTAAGCCGAATGCCTTAGATAACGTTCTCACAATTATCAAGTTATCATAAGTCTCGGTAAGCTCGATGAAGGTTCTCCCAGAGTACTCGTAGTATGCTTCATCAACTACTACCGTGACGTCAGGCACTTCATCTAAGATCCTAATGAGATCTTTATACTCAGTTATGTTGCCAGTTGGATTATTTGGACTACATAAGAATATAATCCTAGTCTTCTCATTAATTGATGAGAGTATCCCATCTACATTATCTGTGAAATCATTTTTCCTTAAAATCTTAATAATCTTACCTCCTTGGAGTTCTACTGAAACTCTAAAATAATCATATGTTGGAGAAGATAATATTGCTTCAGAACCACAGTCTATGAATGTCTTGACTATTATATCGATTGCTTCATCTGCTCCATTTGTTGGTATGATCTTTTCAGGTTTTACTCCAACATAGTTAGATATCTCGTTTACTAGATCACGGTAAGTAGTATCTGGATAGTTGTTTATCTTCATCATCGTGATCTTTGATTCTAAATTCTTCAACCATTTTAAAGGAAGGTATGGAGAAGTATTCATATCCATTCTAATAATCTGGTCAAGCTTGAGACCATGTTCTTCAGCGATCATCCAGCTAGGTGTCTCCCATTCATAAGGTGTAAAATAACTGAATAACTCTCTTATCTTCATGGATAGATCCTCGTTAAGCTAATTGTTAATCTTTTTTGCATAGTTTGTACTATATCTATGATATGGTTGAAATACGGGAGAGCAAGATAGTTTACAGTGGTAAGATAGTTAAGGTGAGGGTGGATAAGATAGGAGATCACGTGGACGGTATTAGAGAAGTCGTTGAACATCCTGGAGCTGTAGCAGTTCTCCCAATTACATCAAATAATAAAGTTATCTTGATCAGACAGTATAGATATCCTTTGAACAAGTGGGTGATGGAGGTGCCGGCTGGGACGATAGAGGTAGATGAATCTCCTGAAGAATGTGCTTTAAGAGAACTTGAAGAAGAGACTGGTTATAGAGCTGGAAGATTGGAGAAGATGTTGACTATATTTCCTAGTCCAGGATACTCTACGGAGAGGATTCACGTATTTCTAGCTTCTAATTTGGAGAAGATGGTTCAGAATCTAGATGAAGATGAAGAGATAGTTCTTCTTGAGATGGATCTAGATGAAGCGATAAGCGATCTTATTAGTAGTGGGGAGGTGGATGGGAAGACTCTTCTCGCACTACTATACTATAAACATGTCTACCGAGATAGATCGTGATCTGAGAAATGTGTATAACCTTTTCTAGGCAGCTCAATATACTCATTATTCCAGAATACTTCTATAACTCTTGGATTATCTATAACGTAGCCGATCTCGATCAGCCTTCCACCTACTCTCTCAACTTCTTCACAAGCTAAATCCCACTTATCTGGACTTATAGTTAAAACTAGTTCATATTCTTCTCCACCATAGAATACTAGATCTATCAAGTCTACTCCACATTCTCTTGAGTATTCTTCTGCGAGCGGGTCTACAGGAGGTTTATCTATCTTGAAGCCCACATTGCTTGATTCTGCAAGTAGGTATAGTGATTCAGCTAAACCATCACTTGAATCTATCGAGGCTGAAGCTATCTTAGATAGGGCCAACCCCTCCTTAACCCTAGCCACAGGTCTAACCATCTTCTCAATAACTCTTCTCGAGATCTCTTTTCTCACCTTCTTCATCAATGCATGTAATCCAGCTGCTTCTACACCGAATAACCCAGTTACAGCTACTATATCTCTTGGCTTAGCACCGTCTCTAGGTATCAATCTCTCAGATGCCTCCCCTATACAGACTACATCTATAATTACTTGGTCTCCAGCATTTGTATCTCCTCCAACTACATATCCACCATATAGTTCAGCAGCCTCTAAGATTCCAGTCCACAATTCTTTAAATTCTTCATCAACCATATCTGGTGGAAGAGCGAGAGATATTAGGTATGCTCTAGGTCTTCCTCCTTTCGCTGCTATATCACTTGTTGAGCTTGTTACAGCTCTATATCCTACATCTCTCCAATTCATTCCTTCAGGGATATCTGTACTCTGAACCATCATGTCTACTGAGACTACTAATCTAGCTGGAGATAGTATATCAACTGCATCGTCTCCAATTGGAAGAGTAGTTTCTGGAAACCTCTTCAAAGTTGAATTAACGTATTTTACCAACCACCTCTCTCCAAGTTCTTTAAGAGTCTTCAAGAAGATATCCTCCTTAAAATATTCTTTAAACACCATGAAGCAAATGAGATTATCTCTTTTTTCCCTAGCTTTGATCTCCCGTAGACTCGAGGTTTGAATACTAATGGATACTCTCCTATCTTCGCTCCTTCTTTATAGAGTAGGTATAACAATTCTACTTGGAATACGTATCCAGAGTGAAGTTCTGTAAGCTTTTCAATAATCTTTTTTAAGATGTCTAATCTTATAACCCGATATCCAGATGTTAAGTCTCTAGCTTTTACACCTGTTGAGATCCTAGCTAGAAGGTTTGCACCTCTACTGATCAGCCTCCTAATTATCGATTTTTCCTCCCATCTCCCTCCCTCAATATATCTAGATGCTATAATTACATCGTATCCTCCTCTCTTTGCTAGGTCGAGCATGTGTGGTAGTATCTCAGGAGGGTGGCTGAAGTCTGCATCCATCTCGCAGACAAATTCTACGTATCCCATCTCTCTATTAATGTAGTTGAACCCATCTATGTATGCAGACCCTAAACCGAGTTTTCCAGGTCTCTTTAAGAGCTTAACACCTTCAAACTTTTTAGAGAGTTCTTCTACGACTTCAGCTGTACCATCTGGACTTGAATCATCAACTACTAATACTGATGCTCTCCAACCAGCTTTCTTTAAAACATCTATTAGAATTGGGATGATTTCTTTAACGTTCTCTACTTCATTGTATGTAGGCATAACTACAACTACCTCAAACATCTATAAAGTAATACTTACAACTAGAATAAAACCATCTTACTCAGTATCAAAGTGAAGAAGAAGTAAGTCTTCATCTTCTCAACTATCTATTCTCTCACTCTTCTAAGTATCTTAAGCGATAAACCTTAAAATAAGCTAGAACCTATATCAAGACACGGAGAGAACATATAGATAGCCCCGGTAGCTCAGCGGGTAGAGCGGCGGCCTCGTAAGCCGCAGGTCGCGGGTTCAAACCCCGCCCGGGGCTT
>JANXDW010000038.1 GCA_025058515.1 Aigarchaeota archaeon | reverse complement strand
GTACCCATGGAATGTCTTTGACGAATTCTGATAAGAATGCTGCAGCAGTAATCGCTCCTGCTGGTCTACCACCACTATTCTTTAAGTCTGCGACCTCGCTCTTAATCTGTTCTCTGTATTGTTTCCAGAGTGGAAGTTGCCAAACTCTTTCACCAACCTTCTCTGAAGATTTTATAATCTTCTCTGCAAGTTCTTGATTATTTGTAAATAATCCAGATGCATGAGTCCCTAGAGCTACTATACATGCACCGGTCAATGTAGCTAAGTCTATGATAGCTAC
Source organism: Aigarchaeota archaeon (assembly GCA_025058515.1). Lineage (GTDB taxonomy): Archaea > Thermoproteota > Nitrososphaeria_A > Caldarchaeales > Wolframiiraptoraceae > Geocrenenecus. Next base: position 37,748 of record JANXDW010000038.1, on the reverse strand, counting down.
TGGATTCTTCTCTACTCCATAAGCTAAAGCATCAGCGAGGATCAATCTACCTTCAGCATCTGTACTGATGATCTCAGCTGTCTTCCCATTCCTAAACCTTATTATATCTCCAGGTCTATAAGCGGATCCACTAGGTAGATTCTCTACACAAGGTATGAGACCTATCAATCTTATCGGGAGTTTTAATAACGATGCTGCTTCCATCACTCCTACAACTGCTGAGCCTCCAGACTTATCGTACTTCATCTCCTCCATCTTCTCTGAAGGTTTTATCGATATCCCTCCACTATCGAATGTAACAGCTTTCCCCACAATTACATATGGTCTACTACTTCTCCCACTTGTTCCATCGAATTCTAACTCTATCAGAACTGGTTTGTGAACACTTCCATTACCTACAGCGACTATACCTCCCATGGACATCTTCTCCAGATCCTCGATCTTGTAGACTTTTACATTAAATCCAGATCTCCTCCCTATCTCTTGAACCATCTCTGCAAACTTCTCTGGATAAGAATCATTACTAGGCATATTAGCTAGGTCACGAGCAGTATAAACCCCTCTACATATCTTCTTAGCTACCTCAACTCTCTCTTTAACCCAGTATAGAGAGTTCTCATTCTCAATGATTAGAGTTACATTTTTTAAACTCTGCTCTCTCTTCTCAGACTTATACTTCTCAAACCTATACATAGATAATAATACTCCTTCTACTATCGATTGAGCAACATCTTCTTCTTTGAAGAAGGTTTTAGGTACTGGAAAGACTGCAGACTCATTTAACGATTCATCAATTTTGATGGAGGCTCTCCCACAAGCTCTTCTAAAAGAATCTAATTCTAACTCTTCTTTCTTTCCAAGACCTACTAAGAGGAGTTTAGCAGGTCCTTTCTCGATGAATGTAGGGATCGTGAAGACTTCTTCAATTCTTCCTTTAAAATCCTTGCCAGCGAATTGATCGATGATCTTTCGAATATCTTCTGGTAGGTCTACGATAGGTCTCGGCTTCTCATCCTCAATCATCGGTACAACGTTTATCCCTTCTTCTCTACCTATTCTACCAACTTTAACTATGAAATCTATCATAGATTTAAATCTCTCTAACGTTTACATAAATTTTAACTGATTACCAGGTAAATATTAGTAGAAGTAGGCTCAAGGTAAATATTACTACCCATCTAGTTATGCTCCACTTAATTATCTTTAAACCGTCTAGAGGTCCGAAGGGTATCAAGTTGAAGAATGCTATGAAAGCATTAAATTTGGCTAATATGATTAGTATGGTGGAATAGATAGTTGGTAAGAGAAGAGTTTTAGAGAGTAATGATAAGATGTATAATGAGATCGAGAGTATTAGGTTAGTCGCTGGCCCCCAGAAAGCTACTGAACCGATCACTCTTAAAGATGTGAGAGTAGATAAAACTACCGCTCCTGGAGATATGAATTTTATAGGTAGCATGGGGATTGCAGATACAAGAGTTAATAGAGAACCTATAGGATCTAGCTTGAAATATGCTTTCACATTATTTCTTCTAGCAACAATTCTATGAGCTAACTCGTGTAAGAGATATGATAAGATGAATCCAGCTAAGTATATTATGAATATACTGGGTAACATAAAAATGTAGGAACTGTATCCGACGATCGATAACCCAACTAAAGAAACTAGTATTAAGCTGATAGCTATATGACCAGCCTCTCTTAGAGCTCTTCTCCGAGAGAGAGATTTAAGAACTTCTTCTTCTGTCTTCATTCTTAACCTAACTTCTCTCATCTCTTTCTCATGTGGACTTGCAATTGCTTGTGCACCGAGACAATTATGCTTCTCTGGAAGACGGTGCTCAGCGCAGAAATACTCTCCACAATACTTACACTTGAATGGTAAGAGTTCCTCCTTACCACAAATAGAACACTTCATCTCGCAACCACCCTGAAAGTCTACCTAGTTAAACAAATCTCACTATAGCTTTTACTTGAAAATAGTATATAAAGATCTCGATCATTAATTATGTCGACTCGAGGTTATGGAAGATATCTCAAAGAAGAGTTTCATGAAGATTAAGTAAACTTATGAAAATAGTTCTTTACATTCTCTTCTAGAATTATTTCTACTGAATCTCTTTAGAAGAATAAGGATATAGATTCCCTTAATGATCTATACAAGGTAAACATGATAGTAGTCGTAGCAGAGAAACCATCTGTTGCTAGAGCCATAGATAAAGTATTCAAGAAAAATAATGTTAAAGCATATGTAGTAGGCTTGAGAGGTCACTTACTAGAATCAGATCTTAAAGAAGGATATGAATGGGGCAAGGTAGATCCTAGTAGAATATTTGAAGTAAGAGATTTTAGATTAAAGGTTAGAGATAGGAAAGCTTATCTTGAGCTCCTCAAAGTATTTAGGGATAATTCAGTAGAAGAGCTAGTGATAGCAACCGATAACGATTCTGAAGGTGAATTGATAGGATACGAGGTAACCAAGATCTTCAGAGAGTTTAATAGCTATGGTAAAGTAAAGAGAATGAGGTTTAATGCTGTATCTGTAGAAGAATTGTGGAGAGCTTGGGAGAATTTAGAAGAAGGATTGAACTGGAGATGGATCTGGAAGGCATCGTATAGAAGAGACTTCGACCTAATTACGGGAGCAGCCTTTACCAGACTCTTAACATTATCTTCACGTAGAAAAGGTTTCAGTGGATTGATCTCTTGGGGAAGCTGTCAAATACCTACTTTAAACTACATAGTGGAGAGAGAAGAGAAGATCATTAACTTTAAACCTACAACGTACTGGGTGATATCTGCAAGATTTGAGACAGAGCTTGGAGAAGTATTTGAAAGTAGAAGTAGTAAGATAGAAGATAAAGAGAGTGCAGAGAAGATGTTCAATAAAATAAAAGATTTGAGAGAAGGTGTTGTAGAAGAATATGTAGAAGAATCTGAAGTAGTTAAAAGACCTAAACCACTGAGGACAGATGAGATGCTTAGAGATCTTCACAAGATCACTGGAGCTCCAGCTTCCAAGATTCTCTCTATCGCTGAGAGACTTTATGCCGAAGGATTCATAAGCTACCCAAGGACAGATACTAATCAATGGCCTAAAAACCTAGATTTTAAGAAGATAGCATTAAACGCATTAACAGGTATTACATCACTAGATCATTTAATCCATAAAACTGCAAACCCGTTAAACGGTAATCTAAATGATGGTGCTCACCCGCCTATCTATCCAGTCAAACCATATCCGAGAGATAATACATTAAAGTGGAAAGTGTGGGAGTATGTCTCAAGGAGATTCCTAGCTAACGTTTACTGGAGTGATGGAGAAATCTTAAAACAGAAAACATCAATCAAGGTGGGAGAACAAGTATTGAAGGCTAATGGTAGTATAATTAAGGAGATAGGATTCTACGAGATATATCCATATTTTAAGCCTGATGTTAGATCTTTACCAAGATTATCGAATGGGCAGAAGCTCAAGGTCTTGGAGATAAGGTTGTTGGAGGAATCGACGAAGCCTCCCAGTAGACTTACAGAGTCTGAGCTCTTAAAGTTTATGGAACGAGATGGGATCGGGACAGATGCTACGAGAGCAGAGTATCCTAAGATCATTATTGAGAGAAGGTATGCTACTAGAATTTCTAGAGTAATTAAACCAACTAGATTGGGGATGAGTCTAATAACATCTCTTAGAGAAGTAGATCCGAGACTTGTCTCACCTCAGACTAGGCGTATCGTTGAAGAATATATGGAGAAGATCGTTAGAGGAGAGAAGAAGTATGAAGAAGCTCTCGACGAGACACTTAAAATCTACTTCTCACTATATAAACAGTTGGAGAGATTGATAGGAGATATAGCGGAAAGGCTTGCAAGGTCGTTAGGAGATGTTTGAAGGTATAATCTTTAGAGATAGGAGAGAAGCTGGGTTAAAGCTCTCTCAATTACTCCAGAAGTATAGAGGAGAGGAGTGCGTAGTATTCGGGATACCGAGAGGAGGTGTAGAGATAGGATATTACGTAGCACGAGAACTTAACTGCTTACTAGAGGTGATCATTCCTAGAAAGATTGGAGCACCTCTACAACCTGAGCTAGCTGTAGGAGCTGTAGCTGAAGATGGAACAGTATACATTGAAGAAGAAGTTGCAGAACTAGTTGGAGTTAGTGAAGAATATATAAGGTCTGCGGTAGTTCGAGAATTAGAATTAATCAAGAAGAGGTTGAAAGTCTATCGTGGAGAAGTAGAGATCCCTGAACTCTCAAAGTATAAGGTAATAGTTGTAGATGATGGAGTAGCTACAGGCGCAACAATGATAGCTTCTCTAAGGTTTCTGAGGAAGAAGAACTGTTCAAGATTGATCTGTGCAATCCCAGTAGCTCCACCGGAGACTATTCATAAACTTAGAAGAGAAGCTGATGAAGTAGTATGTGTAGCGACCCCTACACCATTCTATGCAATTGGACAATTCTATCAAGATTTTAGACAACTAACTGACGAGGACGTTCTATACTATCTATCTCACAGTAAGAGATTGATAAAGTAGAAGATCTTAGATGACTGGTAACTTAACGATCTATTCATTATGTTAAGTATCCTCTTCTTAAGAAGGTAATTAAGAGATATACTAGTATCAGCAGGATGATCGTAATAGGTGATGTGCCTATATAGAAATCATCGATCTTCTTCCACACTAAGATTAGTGGATGTATATTTTCAAGCCTAACACCCATTTTAGAGATGAGTGGTAATAGAACCAAGATCAAACCAACTATGATTAAGATAATTCCGAGAAATACGAAGAAGCTTAACCCGTTAATGTCTCTCAAAAATCTAACACCTAGAGATTCTTCTATACGTGTTCTTTAATTAACTTTATCTAGAAGGTTGAGGTTGGTTATAGCTTATTTTCTCAAAGTTTTACATTGTGAGAGTATTAACCTTTGACTACACCTATAGGTCTAAGTTTCGCTACCTTTGTCCCTATTCCCACTACGTGGCTAACCTCAACTACTTTATCAACAGATTTATATGCTTCATCAGCTTCTTCTACTATCGTCTCTGCACTATCTGCTTTGATATATATCCCCCTCTCTTTAAGATCATTTATGATATCGCTTGCTCTCGTAGTCCTTTTAGCTGCTGCTCTACTCATCTCTCTTCCAGCTCCATGTGCAGTACTTCCAAAAGTAAGCTCCATAGCTTTCGGATTTCCTAATAGCACCCAACTTGCTGTACCCATAGATCCAGGTATGAGAACTGGTTGACCGATATCTCGATAAGTTTTAGGTATTAGAGGATGGTTTGCTGGAAAGCTCCTTGTAGCACCTTTCCTATGAACCCATACTTTTCTAAGTTTTCCATCTACTACGTGTTCTTCTAGCTTAACTATATTGTGGGCAACGTCGTAGATTAGCTTCATACCTAGAGAGTCTGCCGACTTCTTGAAGACTTGCTCAAAGCTCTGCCTAACCCAATGTGTTATGGCCTGCCTATTTGCAAAAGCATAGTTTACTGCACATTTGAAAGCTTTAAGATACTGGTCTGCTTCAGGAGTATTTGCAGGTGCACATGCTAGCTCTCTATCAGGTAGTCTTATCCCATACTTAGCTGATGCTCTCTCCATAACTCTTAGATAATCTCCACAGATCTGATGTCCATAACCTCTACTACCAGTATGTATAAGAACAGTTACCTGTCCTTCATGGGTTATCCCCATCTTCTCAGCAGCTTTAGCATCATATATCTTCTCTACACGCTGAACTTCAAGGAAATGATTTCCACTACCAAGTGTACCTATCTGACCTATGCCTCTACTCTTGGCAGTTGGGCTAACGAACTTCGGGTCAGCGCCATCCATTGCCCCTTCTTCTTCACAATGCTCTATATCCTCTCTCCACCCTAGACCGAACTTCTCAACAATATACCTAGCTCCTTCAACAGCTATCCTATCTAAGTCGCTCATAGTTATAGAGAAGTCTTTTCTCCTAGAACCGAGACCTGAAGGGATGTTTGTAAAAAGAGCATTGACTAGTTCGATGATCTTAGGTTTAACTTCTTTCTCATCTAGATTTGTAACCATAAGTCTAACGCCACAGTTTATATCATAGCCTACTCCACCAGGTGAGATAACGCCTTCATTATAGTCTGTTGCACCAACTCCTCCTATTGGGAATCCATATCCTTCATGAGCATCAGGTAAGACTACGCTATGCTTCAATATACCTGGGAGAGTTGCAACGTTGACTCCTTGATCAAGTGTTCTATCTACTTGCATCTTCTGGAGTAATTCTTCAGAAGCGAAGATCGTTACAGGTACCTTCATATCTTGTCTAAAGTTTTGAGGTATCCTCCAAATACATTGATCTATTTTCTGAATAGGTATCTTAGGCATATTAAACCCACTAACTAAACGATTAGAACTTGTATTTAATCATGTCCATTATACTCTACCCCGATTAAAGTCCACTTTTCTGAGAGATTAGATAGGATATATATGCTGAAACCGCCTCCTCTTTTAAGAATTCTTTTAGATCATTGTCTAAGGTCCTTGAGATGTATTCTAAAGTCTTCCTCCCGGGAGCCATCCTCTTCACATCATCTATAATCTGTACCAATCGGCTGATATTTGTTGATGTAAATCCGAGAGCTTTTTTCAGGTCTTCTAACTCTATAGTATATCCCAAGACTTTAGAGATCATCTCACGAGAATCATAGAAAACATCATCAGCTTCTAAACCTTTTATCAATGTCTTCGTACTTTTTAAACCAGCTGAATCTAAAACTCTGTAGAAATTTTTACTTCCATATGTTATGATTTTGAATCCTTCATCTATAAGCTTCGATAATTTTTCTTGAACTTTTAGATAATTCTGGTCTGGTCTCCCAATTTCCGTAATTCCAGAACAGTATGTGTCTTCTTCTCCATCGAAGACGAGAAGAGCATATATACCAAAGTTTAGATCTTCTCTAAGCTGTAAATAAACACTTGATATAGATGCTATCTTTAAACTCTTAGAAGGTTTCGGTATCTCTAAAAACTTTCCCATAAATTCTAGCTTAATCTTCTCTCTACGTCTAATGTAGTCTAGAGCTCTCAGAGCAAATTCTCTAGCAGTCTCCCAATCAATCTTAAGTGATACAAGAGTTGAGTAAGAGTATTCATCTAATTCTTCTAGTACTATCTCATCTATCTCGTCTGGAACATATTTCTCAACATCTTCATAGACTCTCCCCCAATCTATCTTCTCAATCAATCCCGCGCTCTCAGGTTCATGTATTGCTATGAACTTCCTTTCACCGAGTCTCAGAACACCGTACATTAATGTCTCTAAGGGTATTCCAAGCACCCTCCTCAAAACGATCATTACGTATGCAAGTCCAAGCTTAAGTAGTTCTGGGTCTTCTTCTATCCCAACCTCAACCACAATACCATAAGTATAATCTTCATATTTTCCATAGGTTGGAGAAGCAACCACTACCGATTTCTTATCTTTATAGAATAAAGTCTCCTCCCCTCTTCTTAACATCTTCTTTCTCTCACCTACTATTACCCATTCAACTCTATTCGGTATCTTGATGTATTTACCGAATCCTTCTACAGGTGGGTGGACGACGCAGAATACTCTAGAGTGAAGTCTACCGTGGAGATAGTCTTTAAAGATATTCGGCTCCTCACCCCATGTCCTCTTTATTCTCTCATATTCTTCAAGAGCATAAGATGTTCCTTCATATCTTCTGAGAATTCTCTCTCTCAGAGGCTCAACCATAACTCCTGTAACTGCTCTACCTCCACCAAGTTTATGAGAGGTCACGACACCATCACTGGTATAGTCGATCGCACCTATCTGGAATTTCTCAACTAGGTCGCAGTGACTGATATCTTCAAGTCTTTTAGTTGATCCATCATCTTCTATCTTTAATCTCTTTATCCCATATGGTGGAGCGAACTCGTAAAAGTTCATCTGCCTCCAAACCCTCTTCCCAGCCTTTGATAACTCTGAACCATTGAAGAGACCTAAACTCTTCAAGAAATCTACTTCTTCTAAAGTTAACTCTCTCTTTAAAGTAGGGGATTGAGCTTTCAATAAGGCTTCAAATAATCTTGAATATTTGTTTTCAGGATTTACGATTATCTTCTCTAATAGTAGGTTTAACCAATTCTTCACAGTTTTTACACCTCTTGAAAGTAAGTCGTAATCCCATGATCCTTGAGGGATTATGAGAGTCTCTGTAAGCTCTGTTCCACTCCTCCTACCCTTCCTACCCTCTCTCTGATAAAACTCTCTTAGAGAATCTGGTAAACCTATGTGAACTACTCTAAGCACTTCTCCTATATCTATTCCTTGAGAGAGGGTTCTAGGAGATATGAGGAGTTTAACAATCCCAGACCTTACCGCATCTTCTATCTCTCTCCTCACATCTCTTGATACTAGGTGATGATGAGCTCCGATACGTTCTCTTCTCCCAGTTTTATCAATCAATCTTCTAGAGATCTCCTCTGCACGCTCAATACTCCTAGTAAATACTAGTGTAACTGCATCATCTAGTACGTAGTTGGATATTATTTCTACTACATCCAAAAAAGGCTCAGGTGCAGGAACGCCAGCATATTTCAGAGCATCCCAAACCTTGTAGACATTCTGTTTAAAATATTCATAATCTTTAAGAGTTCTTAAAACATCTTCTCCAACACCTGCATCTTGTAATCTATCAGTAAACTTTCTCGCCTCCTCCCATAATTTCCTAAGATTCTTACCTAGAACTATGTATACTCTATTCGGTGCTTTAAAGGACTTTCCCGAAATTATCTCAGTCTCTCTACTGTTTATTGTCTTAAGGTACTCAGCTACCTCCTGAGGATTTGCGAGCATCGCTGTCATGAATGCGAACTGAATATCTCGTCCAAACATCTTTACAAGTATCTTAAGCATAGAGAATAGTAATGCAATCTCTCGAGGACCGTAAAAATCGAAGTCATCGACTACTAATAACCTTAGCTTCTCGAAGAATGGAGATAGTAAGCTCGACCCGCCTAAGGCAGTCTTCTTAATTTCATTAAGAAAGAAGGCGGGGTTCGTAACAATTAGATCTGATTCAGAGACCATCTTCTTAACATTCTTGAATCCATATCTAGATACTAGCTCATCCCTCTTTAATGCATCTAAGACCATTATATTCATCTTCAAGTCTGAGCAGTATTGACTTAATCTATTAAGCTGGTCATAAGCTAGTGCAAGAGTTGGATAGATCGATAAAGTCTTAATCTTACGTTTTGCAGAGTAAATAAACCATGCCTCAGTCTTCCCTGAGCCTGTCCCAGACTTTAGAATTATGTTCATACCTTTTTCAAGAGCTTCAAGAGAGTCAAGCTGATGTTTATACAGTTTCTTACCGATTAGTTCAAGAGTTTTCTTAGATGAACCATTTAAAATCTCGGGGACAACTTCTTCAAAAGATACCTCAACATACTCAGGGTATTCACCATCCTGATCAAAGAAATAGTAACTATAGCCCAGCATATCTAGAAGCTGACCAGTATCTATCCTAGGTCTCATCTCTATCTTTTCAGATCCTTATCCCAGTATAAAAATAACAGAGAATGAAGGATCTATTTATAAGATTTTGTTGTAGATCTTCTATTAAGGCTATGATAGTTAGAGTTGGATGTTGTGGATGGTGTGTTAAAGGTGGAAAGAAAGAGTATTTCAAAGAATTTAGTACTATAGAAGTTCAAGAAACTTTTTACAAGCTTCCTAGAGTAGAGACTGTGAAGAAGTGGAGAGAAGATGCTCCAGTAGAGTTTATCTTCAATATGAAGGCTTGGCAAGTCGTAACCCATCCTCCTGGAAGCCCGACTTGGAGGAGAAGTGGATTAAAGATACCTAAATCAAAGGTTAATTCATATGGTTATCTTAAACCTACACAAGAAAATATTGAAGCATGGAATAAGATACTTGAAGTTGCAGAAGGATTGAATGCTAAGGTAATAGTTGTTCAAACTCCTGCATCATTTAATTACAGTAAAGAGAATGTTAAGAATATTGAAGAGTTCTTCTCAATAGTTGAGAGGTGTAGATGTATTATCGGGTGGGAGCCGAGAGGAGATTGGAGAGAGCATTTAAGTGAAGTTAAAAGACTTTGCAGTAAACTCGACATACTACACATTACAGACCCTTTTAGATCTGAGAATGTCTCTGACCATCTTATCGGCTACTTTAGACTTCATGGAATAGGAGGTAGAGAAGTAAACTACTCATACAGATATACAATAGATGATCTCTACAAATTATTAGAGAATATTAGGAGAGAAAGAGAGAAGGGGAGGGAGGAGGTCTACGTTATGTTTAATAATGTTTCTATGAGAGATGATGCAGCCAATTTTAAGAAGCTTCTCTTGAAAACTCTTTAGAAGCGTGGAGTAGTATTACACCACCTATAAACTTTTCAAATAGAACAGTATGTGAAAAATATTTCTTGTAGATTTTTGCTAGATGGGAATTAGTGGGATAAGGTTTTAGAGTCCTCGCTATTTCTAGGCTACTGAATATACCTCTAGATCCAAGCTTGATCATTGCGATTAAAGGTGCGATCACATTCCAGTAAAAAAATATTAAAAACCTCTTTAGATACGTGTCCGGTTTACCTAGATCAACTACAACCAATCCTCCATGGTCTTTCATTATTCTTTTAATTTCAGATAATGCTTTTTCTAGATTTATGGAATCGCGTAGAGAGAATGCTGCAATAATATTATCGAATCCTAGATCTCTAAAGGGTAGATGCTCAAAGGTTCCTTGAACCTTCTCTACGTTATCAATCTTCTTTGCCTTCTTTAACATCTCTAATAGTACGTCGAGCATAACTACTAGATGAATAGATGGTTTCGAAAAGATAGTTACCTCAGTAAATACTCCATCTCCAGATCCTAGGTCTAGAACTATCCTAGGTTGTTTAAGAAACTTTTCTATTGCTTCTCTCCTAATCTTTAAATCTGTGCCGAGAGAGATAACTGAATTCAGTTCTCTATAGTAGTCAGAGATCTTCGATAGAGCTCTAATGGTTTTAGTCCACTCTTGACCAAGTCCAGTCATTTCAAGAGATGTAGGCCATAGACCTCTTAAAGTCTGTTAATATTCTTTCATATTCTCTCTTCTGTTCAGCTGATATGCTCGGCTTGATCTTTTCTAAAGCCATAATGAAGTGCCTCATGCCGACCTTCTCAACATTTATGTTCTCACGCATTGCGAGTATCGCAGCCTCTCTACATACTGCTTCTATATCTGCTCCCGTGTATCCATCTGTCATGGCTGCAAGCTTACTCAAGTCAACATCATCTGACAGAGGCATTCCACGAGTATGTATCTGGAATATCTGATACCTCCCATCTATATCTGGTGGTGGAACGTAGATGACTCTATCAAATCTGCCAGGTCTGAGGAGTGCTGGATCTAGTATATCGGGTCTATTTGATGCACCTATGATTACCACGCCTTTAAGTGTCTGTATTCCATCCATCTCTGTGAGAAGCTGGTTGACAATTCTATCTGTTACACCTGCATCTGCGTGAAGTCCTCTTCTAGGAGCTATAGCATCAAGCTCATCGAAGAATACTATACATGGAGCTGTCTCTCTAGCTTTCCTAAAGATCTCTCTTACAGCTTTCTCAGATTCTCCAACCCACTTACTCAAGACTTCTGGACCCTTGACAGAGATAAAGTTAGCTTCCGATTCTGTAGCTACAGCTTTAGCTAGTAAAGTCTTACCCGTACCTGGAGGACCGTAAAGAAGTATTCCTCTAGGAGGTCTTATACCAAGTCGCTTAAAGACTTCAGGATATTTTAAAGGCCATTCAACAGCTTCTTTAAGTTCTTGTTTTACAGATTGTAGATCTCCTACATCTTCCCACTTGACGTTGGGTATCTCTAGTATTACTTCTCTGAGAGCTGAAGGCTGGATCATCCTTAATGCATTTGCAAAGTCATCTCTACTAACTTTAAGCTCTTCTAGTACATCTGCAGGTATCACTTCTCTCTCGAGATCTATCTTAGGCAAGAATCTTCTTAGAGCATTCATAGCAGCTTCACGGCATAAGGCTGCTAAATCTGCTCCAGTGAATCCGTGAGTAATATCTGCGATCTCGTCTAAGTCTACATCTTCTGCTAGAGGCATCCTACGAGTATGGATCTGCAAGATCTCTTTTCTACCATTTCTATCCGGCACACCTATCCTTATCTCTCTATCGAATCTCCCAGGTCTTCTTAATGCTGGGTCAACTGCATCAATCCTATTTGTTGCACCTATAACTATTACTTGACCTCTACCTTTTAATCCATCCATTAAGGCTAGCAATTGTGAGACAACTCTTCTCTCAACTTCACCTGTAACCTCACTCCTCTTAGGAGCAATAGCATCAAGCTCATCGATGAATATAATACTCGGAGCATTCTGTTCAGCTTCTTGGAAGACCTCTCTAAGCCTAGCCTCACTCTCTCCATAGAACTTACTCATGATCTCAGGTCCATTTATAGAGATGAAGTGAGCGCCTGTCTCATTAGCTATCGCTTTAGCTATCAAGGTCTTTCCAGTACCTGGAGGACCATATAGGATCAATCCTTTAGGTGGATCTATTCCTAGGTGGCGGAAGAGTTCTGGATGTTTTAGTGGAAGCTCGATCATCTCTCTAATTCTCTGAAGTTCTTCATGGAGTCCTCCAATATCTTCATACGTTACACCCGTCGCCTCCTCCAGTCTCTTTACAGGAGAAGTAGTCACTTCTATTACAGTTGTTTCAGTTACGATTACTGCATTCGTAGGACTTGTAGATGTTACTTTTAGCTCTATACCCATTCCAAGTATTGGAACTATCACTGTATCCCCCTTCATTACAGGTAGATTCATCAACTGGCTCTTAACAATCCTTGCAAAATCTCCAACGAATGGAAGGGTCTCATATGGTGCTAAAACTATCTTAGTACCAGGTTTAGCGTTTACCTTCTGTATCCTAATATACTCTCCAACAGATACTCCTGCATTCCTCCTAACTTCACCATCGATCCTGATGAGCCCCATACCATCGTCTTCCTTATAAGGTGGCCACACTATAGCAACAGTAGACCTCTTACCAACAATCTCTATCAAATCTCCAGGACTAAGATTAAGTTCTCTAAGAGCTCTACTATCAACTCTAGCAATCTTCCTTCCAATATCTCTCTGCCTAGCTTCCGCAACCTTCAACTGGACTTCTTTCTTTCCTCCACTATTACTCCACATGCACTTACTCCAAAACATAAACTAAAGATGTATCATATAATGATTTTCCCCTAACCAATCTCCATAACTAGAGAATAATTTAATACCGCTGAGATATTCTTAAGATTTGGGCTTGGTCTTAGAGGATTCAGATGAATGGCTTAGACATCAATTGAGAGAGCTAAATAGAGATATTCCAAAAATTAGAGTACCTTTACCTATCCTATTGAAAATGGATAATCCATTCATAGAAACACTTGGAGGAGTCCACTACTTCGATAAAGATGAGTTGAAATCATTAAAGAGTATTTTACCTGAAGATTTACAGGAGAATCTTAAGCTACCTCTCGTTTTCCGTAGAAGTATAGAGAGTGGAGAGAGTATATATTTTATCGATGGTGGAGAATTAGAAGCTGAGGTAATTAAAAAGTTGACAGGATTAAACTTTATACCTTTTAATGGAGAAAAATACTATACATATAAGCCTGTTATCTTAAAATTACTCTCAAATTTTCCATCTATAATCGTAATTGGAGTTATCTAGTAGATAATCTCTGCACAGCTCTATATAGAGGGATAGCTACAGCAGCTCCTAAAACTACTTGACCAAGATTAACCGGTATCTCAGCTAAAGCATAATATCCTAAGATAAATTGTTGATAGATAAAGTAACCTAAAATCATTATTAATCCTGAGAATAGTAGTATTAGTATAAGAAGACCTTCAGACTTTTTAGACCTTATAGATAAGTAGAGAGGGGTAGCTACTGCTAATACTGCCAATGGATACCAGATGAATGGATGGAGAAATCCACTGAGAGATATTAACATAGTGAAAGATACCTCAACTTCTCCTGAGAAGAGAAACAAACCGATCACTAAGATTATCAATAGGTAACCAGCTGAAACAGTTAGAGATAATATGAAGTTTATAAAAGTCTTTTCTCTTTCTAAAAATTTTCTAGCTAGATAACCTGCAACCCACCCCTCCGCCCCCTTTATAATTAATGTTGCTGGAGCATATACAGTATATCCTAAGATTATATCGGCTAAAGCTGATCCCACTCCTCCTGCGAAAGCTCCAATCAAAGGGCCAAAGTATAGAGCTGTAAAATAGACCATAGTTTCTCCTAGATTAAAATAACCTCTAGTACTGGGAACGTATACTGTGAAGACCATGGTGGCAGCCATTACGATAGCTGTAGATAAAGCTAGTCTAGCTGTCTTCAACCCCAACGATGTAGATTTCCCGATACCCATCAACTTATATAGTAAGGTTTTATATTATATAAGCTATTCCCTATATATAGGAAATGAACCTAATCTACAAATGCACTAGATGTAGTAGAAGAGAAGCTTATACAACACTACTTGAGAGAACTCTCTGTAGATGTGGTTCACCATACTTGATAGAATATGATCTCAACACTCTAGATAGGTCTCAATTAAGAGAGAAGTTTAATTCTCGACCTAAGAGTGTTTGGAGATACCTCGAGCTTCTACCACCTATAAGAATTAGTCCAATCTCGATGGGTGAAGGTGGAACATATCTCCACTCTTCTAGAGGGTTGGGGAGGCTGATCGGTCTCAGAAAACTCTACATAAAGAATGAATCAACAAACCCTACGGGAGCTTTCACAGATAGAGGTGCTACAGTAGAGATTAGTAGAGATCTAGAGGTAGGCGTATCGAGGATAATCTGTATTGCTTCTGGAAACCTCTCAGTATCTATCTCAGCTTATTCTGCTAAAGCAGGTATCCCATGTTCAGTCTACTTAAAGACAGGTGTTGAACAAGTAAAAGTATTGCAAGCATTAGCATATGATGCAGAAGTTTTCTTTACAAGTAACTTAGAATCAGTGATAACCTCATTAACTCAAGAACTTGCAAGCTGTCATCTAATTACATCTTCTAATCCATTTCTCATAGAAGGCTATAAGACATGTACACTTGAAGTTTTAGATGAGCTTAACTGGGTCTCACCTGACTGGATCCTGATACCAGTTGGAAGCGGGTCGCATATCACTGCACTTTGGAAAGCTGTTAAGGAAGTTGAAGAGATCGGTTTACTGAAAGATGGTTTACCAAGTATACTTGGAGGTCAGATCAATTCATGTGCACCGATAGCTGAAGCCTATAAGAATAATAGTGAAGATATAAAACCTACCTCAACATTTAAAGTCATATTTCCAGATATCGCTGAACCAAATCCTATCTGGGGTCACATGGCATTAAAAGCAGTAAGAGAATCAAGTGGAGAGATCTTAACAGTAAGTCAAGAACGATTATTAGAAGCAATAAAGCTTCTAGCTAAGAGTGAAGGAATATTAGCTGAGCCTGCGGCAGCAGTATCTCTTGCTACACTAATAGATGCAGTAGATCTAGGTTTAATAAAGAGAGATGAAACAGTTGTTTACATCGTAACTGGATCTGGAATGAAGGATCCATCAACGATCCAGTCGATCGCTGAGATCAAGACATTTGAAAGACCTAACCAATTCAAGAGGATTGGTTCAACTAAGAAGAAGATTCTAGAGATACTGGATAAGAAACCTTTACATGGATATGGTATACAGAGAGAGCTAGCTAACCATTACGGTATTAAAGTTAAGCTTCCGACCATCTATGAACACTTATCTGATCTCTATAGTATTGGATTGATCCAACTATCAGTCCTAGACCGAGCTAGATCAAAGAGAACTCAGAAGAAATACTCTCTAACAGATTTTGGTAAAGAATTCTACAAGAGAACTATTCAAAATACTCTTTGAACAATCTCTCAGTCATCATAGACTAGCTGTAAAGCTACCGTAAACCCTTTATCAACCTACTCTCTAGAATCTTGAAGTTCTTAATTTCGGATATGCTTACATATAATCTATTAGAGGATCTGGAATCCTTCATATTCTCCTAGATACTCTTCCCACTCAACCTCTATATTCGTTACCTTTGCACCAGGTGGACCTATCCAGCACCATGAGAGTAGCTTCTTTACATCTTCTTTCTCTCCTTCAAATACTGCCTCAACCCTTCCATCAGGGAGATTTCTAATCCAACCTTTTACTCCAAGTCTCTCAGCCATCTTCTTTGTATTAGCTCTATAAAATACTCCTTGAACTCTCCCATCTATTATTACATGTGCTCGAACCTTCAACTAAGTCACCATACCCAACTAAGAAGATTTTAAGAAGTAGCAATTTTTTAAGTTTAAACCTATGGAAAGCAGTCTAGTTGCTAAGAGATATAAAGCTGTTAGAGATCTCTTTGATTATAAATGGATGGAGTTGAAACTGTTGACGTAGTAGTTATAGGTGGAGGAATCGTTGGATTAATAGCTGCAAAGACTTTAGTTGAAGATGGATTAGATACCGTGTTGATTGAAGAGCATGAAGAGATAGGTATCCCAGAACACTGTGCAGGCTTATTCAATCTACAGAATCTTGAAAGATTAGGGATCAGTAGTTTAGGAAGATATATTGAGAATAGGGTTGAAGGAGCATACTTTTATTCTCCGAGTGGGAGAACGATCCACATAGATGCTGGAAAACATGTTGCAGTAGTTGCATCTAGAGTGAATTTAGATAGATATTTAGCAGAAGAATTCGAGGATAAAGGAGGAAGATTAATTTTAGGTAGTAGAGTACTTGAAGTAATGTCTACTTCTGATAATCTTGTAAAGGTAAAGACAAATAATGGTTATCAGGTAAGTGCGGAGAAGGTTATAGATGCTGAGGGGATGTCTTCAACTATACTTCGAAGAGTCTTAAAGAAGAGTACAGAGAGAAATATGTGGATACCGATAATCCAGCTTTGGATTAGAGACCATGGTCTAGATCCAAGATACGTCTACATATACTTTGAAGAATATCTACCAGAGTTCTTCGCATACGTGATACCTATCGATGAATATCTAGGTAAACTAGGAGTGGCCTCTAGAAATGATCTTAAAAGTAAGCTGAATAAATTTCTAAAAGAGAGATTCCCGAGAGTAGATATAGTTAAGAGAGCTTCTCACGCAGTTTATACAGGTAGACCTCTATGGATAGACCCAAGATCTAATTTTATACCAGTTGGAGATGCTGCAGGTCATGTTAAAGCTAGTACAGGTGGAGGAGTAATAATGGGAGGACTTATAGCTAATTATACTGCTAAGATAATTGCTTCTGAGCTTTTAGGAGAACCTATAAAGAGAAGCTACATAAAAGAGATAAACCATCTATTGAGAGAGCTTGATAGAATAGCTAAGGTTACAAAGTTCTTAAGGAGTTTACCGATAAACCTACTAGATAATCTATTCAAGATGATAAATGACGGAAGTCTACTAAGAGAGATCTCTAAGAGCGCAGACATGGATCTACAGTTTACATCTCTCTCAAGAATCTTCATAAATCCTAAAAATCTCTTAAGGATGGTCTTCAAATTATTAACCTAGATAAATTTTTAAGAACATCTTATTTTGATTGAGTAGATTTAGTATTAATGAAAGCTGTCCAATACTGGCTCAATAGTGTGTGCTAATGGTTATTGAAGATCTTTGATTAAGCTTGGTAGCTCGTTAATATCATGAATGATGGCATCTGCTCCTCTTAGTTGAAATTCTCGAGCTTTCTCTCCAGTATTAGCAACTCCTATAAATCCTACCTCTAACCCTTCTCTTGAAGCCGATAAGCTCATCAAGAGATCTTCCATAGCATTTCCAACATATAGTAGCTTGTTAGTTTTAAGGATCTTCGCTACTTCTATTAAAGCTCTTGGACTCGGTTTCTCATACTCTAAACCTTTATCAGCTGTAAAGATAGATGCCTCCATATTTAGGTATTTTAGAAATGGTGCTAGAGTCTTCTCGGTCTCCCATCTACCTCTACCTGTTATCAATCCAATACATTCATCGAAGATTTTTGAAAGCTCTATCATAGATTCTTCACTAATCAAAACTCTTTCATTTACTAGAGTTCCATCGTAGATCACGTATCTAGGCTCCCAATTATACTTCTCTCTAACACCTTTACTTCCAAGAAACAATTCATCAAATAAGGTTGCGAGGAGGCTTAAGCCGAAATTACCTGGATAATTTAAGAAAGACCTTAACTTAGAGAGCTTACTAGAATTCCGGAGGAATGCTGCTTTTTCATTTATCATTTCTTCAACTTTCTTTAAATCTAAGTACTCTTTTCTTAATATCAATTGAGAGGTTAGCCAATCTAAAGCTGTTGAGACAAACTCTGGATAAGATCTTTCATATCCTATTAGTCTTAAATAACCGTCTACATCTTGAACGATCTTCCATTCATCTTTATTGAATTCTACTGTTTCAGGTAAAAATGCCGTGAGTGTCTGTATTATGGCTGAAGCTGAGTCGCAATCATTATTGAAGCCTCCAGCCATTCTAAAGGCATTTAATGTTCTTTCAACCTCCTTACCTAGTTTAATCTCTACATTGAATACCTTATCTAAGATTATTATCGTTGATAGTTTTATGGCCAGATCATAAGACATAGAGGTATCTATTATCGTTCCGTCGCAATCTAATAATAATGCTTCTGCATTCTTAATCTTCTCTACTCTCTGCACAACCTTCATCTTCGATACTGTTCTTCCAAAAGACTTGGTTAAAAGTTTATCTACAAAAAATTTTAATCAATATAGACATGGTCGGAGAGATAATTTATACTGAGAAGGCTCCTAAACCAGTTGCACCATATTCTCAAGCAATAAGATGTGGTAAATTTCTATTCATCTCTGGACAGCTAGGTATAGATCCAAATACTGGAAAGCTGGTAGAAGGAGGATTTGAAGAACAAGCTAGAAAGATTTTTCAGAATATTGGAGCTATCTTAGAAGCAGCTGGATACAAGTTCAACGATGTAGTCAAGGTAAACATATACTTAAAGAGTTCTGAATACTTTAAGATCTTGAATAGAGTATATGAAGAGTTCTTTACAGAGACCAAGCCGACGAGAACTACTATAATTGCTCCTCCTCCAATTGATGAAGCACTAATAGAGATAGATTTAATCGCGTATAGAGATGATTAAACATCTATACTCAAGGTCATATCATACTCTAGGTAATTAGCATGACGAGAGACCATGATTATTAAAGTTTCTTAACTTTTCAACAGTAGAAGTCTTTATTTACCGCCTTAAACATAGAAAATATATGCCATCTGCGTTCGTCTTAATTAATACAGAGATAGGGGCTGAAGAAGAGATACTTCAAGAATTAAAGAAGATAATTAATGTAAAGGAGGCATACGTAGTATATGGTGTATACGATATAATAGCAAAGGTTGAAGCAGAAAATATGGATAAGTTGAAAGAGATAATTTCATGGAAGATAAGAAGACTAGATAAAGTTCGAAGTACTTTAACCATGTTGGTAGTTAGTGGCGAGAGCTAAAGGTCTAGATAGATGTCTCCGAGCAGATGGAGGGACTTCATAAACTCCTAGAGGGATCTTCCTCTCAACCTCAACTAATTCAGGCTCTCTCGAAAAACTCCTACAACTCTTACATACGTAACCCGGCTTACCAACCCTCTTCATCTTTCTTCCACAAAACCTACATCTAGGAGCTCTTTTAACAAAACTTTTTACAAGAGACCTAATATGTATCTTCTCTAGATTTAGTGTAAGTCCTTCAGGCTTCATCTTAACTCCCCCGTACACTGTTATCTCATCTCCCGGCTCAAGTTCTACTATAATATGCCTAAGCCTCTTCGTAGGTTCATACACTGCACAAGTTATCTCACCTGTCTCATCACCTATCTTAAAGAATACGTGACCACCAATACTATATCTTGGCTTTGACCTCACTGTACAATCAATGATCGCGGATACGCCTTCCTTAACATTACTTATCTTCATCATCTGTAGATGAGCGTCTGTTCCTTGATTGGTCTCGAATATTGTATAAAATTCTACTGGTTCATATATTCTAAGCATATTGTATGCTTGTTCTACGATATGTGGTGTGACTCCTCTAATACCGAGCAGTACTGGACAAGGTGTATGTGGTGTAATCCTAATCTCACCTGTATCTCTATCAACGTTATCGAATGTTAGTGGGTATGTAGTTTTATCCATCTCCCATACGCTATCAGGATCTACTAGTCTGACTGTTCCCCAATAGTCTCTTCTTCTATAAGCTATCAACTCATATGTTCTACCCTTAGTTAAATCTGCACCTATCGCAGATAAAGCTCCGATAACTCCTCTACCGCTCTTCCACTTAAGCAGTTTAGCACCAATATTTTCAGCGATCTTCTCAGCCTCCTCGATAGATGATAATTCTCTAACTGTATGCCAATAATACTCTCTCAACTCTTGAAGAGGCTCACCGAAAAAGAATGCAACTCCCGGATCCGTCCCCTCAGCATCTAGCTCAGCATACTCTTCCACAGTCTTAATAACTACATCTTCAAGAACATCAAATCTATCCGATTCAACTGCTAAAGCTATCGCAGCATTTCCTCTAGTCTTGTATGGGCAGTTTGGGTTAAGTCTAACCAGTCTAGGGTAGCCGACTAGAGTATATCCTAAGCTCTTTACCCTTCTCAGAAGTAGTGCTCCCACGAAGGTTGTACATCCAGCCTTCTTAGAATCTGTATCATCAATGCCAATCCAGACAACCTTATCCATTCTTACCTAGATCTCTATAAAATCTTTGAAGATATAAATTAAACATAGTTGTTGAAAATATTTTCTATCTAAGTGATTCTCTAAAAACGTTAATAACTCCCTACTTGGAATATAGTTGGATTGATAAACGTCCATGGATGTTAAAGTAGTCTTTCTAGCTCATAGAGTTGAGTTCTTAGAACTTCTTAGAGAAGAGGTTGAAGGATACACTACGATCATATTGGAGGAGCCTGAAGATAGATTGCTAAAAAGATTTCTAGATGGATACTTAAGCTTAGAGGATTATGTTAAGCTCTCTAATACAAGCTTTCCAGTTTACACAATGCATCAAGCAAGATTGTTAAAGGATCTACATAGTAAAGGCGTGGAGATTATTCAGGTCGAACCATATCTTGAGATAATAGAGGAGATCTATCAATCAATAGAGATTGGAAGATTTGAAGAGTACAGCATAGACCTCAGGGTCAAGAAGGTTCTAGAAGTTGAGAAGGATGTTGTTGGAGCACTCATCAATTATCAAGAAGAATTACTACGTGGAAATTTTGATAGAATAGTGAGTAGAATAATAGAATTTGCTAAGAAAGATGCTGAAAGATTTAAGTTAAGAGACCGTATGAGAGCTGAAGCGATCTCAGACTTAAAGATAGATGGAGAAATAGTTGTAGAAGCTGGATATCTACACATCCTCCTACCGAGATACTTAGAAGAAAAAGGTATAAGAACATCGACAGTAAATCTAGTAGAAAAGGCAAGCATACTGAACAACTTAAAATTAATGGAAAACCCTGGAGATATATTAACTAAAGCTTACATGATGGAAATAGGATTGGGAGAAGATGAAAGATTGAAAGCTGCTCAATCTCTACTCTACCTCCTCTTAATAAGTAGGGGGGAGAAGACGCCAACACATGAAATTCTTTTCCCACATCTAGTAGAAGAAATAGAGATAATAAACAAGATAAACAATATGGATTATGAAGAGTGTAAAGAAGAATTCTACAGAATATATAGAAAAAGAGCAAAATTAAACTATCTAAAATGTAACCTATATTAAGACCTAATACACAATACAGATAATGGAGGAGAAAGCGGGGTAGGGTAGCCAGGGCGAACCCGCCGGGCTCATAACCCGGAGAGCGCTGGTTCAAATCCAGCCCCCGCTAATCCTCATATGATGCTTAAATAGAAAACTATGAAAATCTATACACAGTAAGTCTAATATTATCAACTTAAGTTGAATTATTTTTCGATGAAGTCTTAAGATAATGTTGTGAGGAATTAGAGGGGTAAGGTTGATTTAGAAATATCCTAGGTCTCTTAATCTTCTCTTCACAGTCTCCTCTTCCTCCTTTGTATAAGGTTCTTCTTCTTTCATAAGTTCGGACAATGCAAACTCTACGAAATCGTCAACATTTTTAAATTCTCTAGAAAATTCAGAGAGTTTTTTCTCTATTTCCTCATATAATTTCTTACTTATGTATACTGGAATCCTATCATCAGACATGCCTATCAATTAAGATTAGGTAAGTGATAGATATATATTTCTTATACTTAATAAGCTTACTAGGATACCTACTAGAACAAGTAGCAATCGCGTTGGTGCTCTCTTACATGTATAAGATGCTATGGGTGCCGCTATTATCCCTCCAATCACCAAGAATGTAACGATCTGCCATTGAATATTTCTTAGAAATACTGCGAAAGTGGCTACTTGACTGATTGTCACAAAGAATTCAACTAAATTTACTGTGCCAATAGAAATCCTCGGGTTACCGCCACCAGCTATTAGTGTGGAAGTTACTAGAGGACCCCACCCGCCACCACCAACAGCGTCTAGAAATCCTCCACAAAGAGCTAGAGCTGGAGCTTCTTTAAAGTGTTCTTTAAATTTTTTAGATTTCTTCATGTGTATAGCTTTAAGAATTATAATTACGCCCATAGCTAGAAGATATATCGATACAATAGGCTTTATGATATCGGTAGGCGCAGATGTAAGAATATAGGCTCCCAGAATACCACCTAATACCCCAGGTATCAATAATTTCCATAATAACCTCTTATCAACATTCCCGAGTTTCAAATGCGATGCACCTGAAACCATTGACGTGAAAATTTCTGAAAAATGTACATTAAAACTAGCGACCACAGGGCTTAAACCAAGGCTTAATAACATACTATTTAACGAGACACCATAAGCCATTCCTAGTGCTCCATCTATCATTTGAGCAACGAATCCTGCTAAAATGAAGAAAAGCCATTCTATCATCCTTAGATCAACCCGAATTTCTGCATTTCATTAACAAGTTCTTTAATACATTCTTCAGGTGTTTTCCTCTCAGTATCCACTATAATCTCTGGGTTTAAAGGTTCTTCATATACATCTTGTATCCCTGTCATATCTTTTATCTCACCCTCTACTGCCTTCTGGTATAAGCCCTTGGGATCCCTCCTCATACACTCTTGAAGACTGCACTTTACATATATCTCAATAAATCTTATACCATTGTTCTCAGCAAGTCGTCTTGCCTCTTCTCTAATATTTCTATATGGAGATACAAATGATGCTATGACTACTACTTCATTTCTCGCTAAAAGCATAGAGACGTAAGCCACTCTCCTCAAATGCCTTTCTCTATCTTCTCTACTAAATCCAGCTTCTGGGCTGAGCCATTTGCGTACCTCATCGCCATCTAATACCTCGACTTTAAAACCTCTAGAAAGAAGAATTTCTTTAAGTCTATTTGCAAGCGTAGTTTTCCCTGAAGAAGGTAATCCTGTTAACCAAATTATAAATGCTTTCTCCATAGGTTAACCCTCCAAGGGCTTACCCTCCATATAGTCTGGAACTCTAATACTCATTATCTCTAGAAGTGTCGGAGCAACATCGTAGATCGTGATATCGGTTTTCTTATGTATAGTTGATTGTAGATCAGATAGTATGAAGATGCCATCATAATCATGTACAGCGTCATCTGGGCCTGTATCATTTTCAGGTAAGTAGTAGTTCTTCTGTCCAAGTGTTCCAGCTGCTCTCCAATAAAGGTCATCAAAATATACCATTAAATCTGGTGGATCGCCATTACAAATTGGATATAGTTCTTCAGGAAAATATACTTTCGTATTCCATTTCTCATCATTTGGTCCTCTAATCTTTAGCAATTCACTTCTAAGCTGTTCTCTAACCCATTCGTAGTCTTTAGGATCTACAATGCCGTTTCTCTCTCTACCTTTTACGTTTAAGAAAATTCTCGCATAGTATCCTCCCCAAGCCCAAGCAATGGTATTACTCCAGTCAACTTTCGTGTTTTCAAGGTCTACTACATTCTTAGGTTCTTCAATTAGTTTTAGGTAGCCTTCGCTCTTCAACCATTCATTTATACAGAATGCACCCTTCATCCTCTTTGCACCATGATCTGAGACTACCAATACCACTGTATCTGAGTCAATTAAAGAAAGGATTTCACCTATCTCCTTGTCAAGGTACTTATAGTAGTCTTTTATGATGTATTCAAAAGTGTTCCCGGCTTCATATAAGTGGTGATTCTTATCGAAGTACTTCCAGAAAGCATGTTGTACCCTGTCAAGCCCTATCTCAACAAATGTAAAGAAATCCCATTTCTTAGATTTAAGCATATACTTGATTATCTTAAACCTTCTCTCAGTCATTGTAAATATTTCTTCTAATATCTTTCTTCTATTTTCCTTCCTAAAACCTACGTCTATAATGTACTCACCCACTAAAGATTCAATCTCGTTCCTAAACTCTGGCGGGAAAGTGTACTGTCTCTTTGTATCCGGCGTCATCAAACATGATATGAGCCAACCATTTATCGGTTGTGGGGGGTAAGTTGGAGGAACACCGACCAGGCATACTTTTCCACCTTTATCAGTTACATAATCCCAGATGCGCTTCTCTTTAACTGATAAGGATGTAGGGAGAGTTATTTCAGTATAGGAAAAACTTTTCCTATGTCTAAAACCATATAGACCTAACCTGCCGGGGTTAACACCTGTAACCATCACTACCCATGCAGGTATGGTTATAGGAGGATGACAAGATGTTAATCTCCCATATATACCATTTTCCGCTAAGTATGTAAGATTTATTAATTCATCTCTAAACTCGTTGAAAACGAGGTCTGGAACGGCTGCATCCAATCCTATGATAAGAATCTTCCTCAATCCTCATCACACCTCCACGAAAGGATTAGGAAAAGACATTATAACATCAGCGACCTCTGGTCTCATAATCTCAGGCGGTGGTCTCTCACCTCTTAATATCATCTGTCTTATTTGGGTACCACTAAATTTCATTCTATGCTCATCTCCATGGGGACATATTGTTTCGGTCACCATCCCATAACATTTCCTACAATAGAAGGAATCACTTACAAAAAGAGGTGTTATACCTAAATCTGGAAACATATTAAAGATCTCCCATGCTTCATAAGGTTTATAATAGTTTCCAACACCTGCATGATCTCTGCCAACAATAAAATGAGTACATCCAAAGTTCTTACGCATGATTGCATGATGCACAGCTTCCCTAGGCCCAGCATACTTCATCTCATATCGAAGTATACTCATTACAACAGTATCTTTTGGGTAATAGTTACTAATTAAAGCTTCATAAGACCTTAAAATGACATCGTCCTTAAAATCACCGATCTTCTTCTTACCAATTACTGGATTTATGAATAAGCCATCTATAAACACGAGAGCCGCTTTCTGAATATATTCATGACCTAGGTGTGGTGCGTTTCTAGTCTGGAAACCCGCTATAGTCTTCCAACCTTTTTCTATAAACAAAATTCTTGTTTCGATAGGTCTTAGAAAATATCTTTCATAGAGATTCGGCATATCACCTACAAGCTCTATGGCACCACCCAAAAACTTGTTTTCTTTTTCAATAATTCTTAAAACACCTGGATGTTGAGGATCATACGTTTTAAATACTTTTTCACAAAAATGCTTCTTATCAAGTGAGTACTTCTCTTCAATGGTTAGGTAAGCTATCGGCTTATCTTGAAAAGTCAAACAAATCTCATCGCCTTCTTTTATCAATGAGAAAACATCATTAGGAACGTTAAGGATTATGGGAATAGTCCAAGGCAAATCATTTGGAAGTCTCATATCTTCTAAGACATCCAAGACTTCTTCGTATGTCATGAAACCCTCTAATGGACTGTATACGCCATAAGCGATATTCTCAATATCGGCTGCCTGACTTTCATCTAAGTCTACTCTTATTACTTCATTTGCTTCATGTACACGTGCCTCTCTCTTAGATCCCTCTACTACACGGTTTACTAATTTTCCACCATGAGGCAGGGAGACCATGAATCTCATCCACCTCAAAGATAACCTAATGCTTTAAGCTTCTCCTTGATCCGTTGTAAGTCTTCTTGTGAAAATGGGCGAGATAAACGCTCTTTTTCATGCATAGAAACAACTTCTCTCAAGATGTAGGTGACATAATCACTAACACTCTTAAACCCTGTCCCCTCCATAACATTTCTAATTCTTTCATACAAAGAAACAGGAATAGATATAGTGGTGTACTTTTTCCTTGTCGACTCGTATTCTTGTCGTTTTTTACATTCTTCTAGGTCCATACGGCTATTCCCCAACTTAATTATATATAATTAACATTAATATTGCTATTTAAACTTTTAATCATTTAATCTAGGTGCATGATAATAAGATGGATCAAGGTAGCACAGTTTCGTTACATTACATACTGTAATTATTGTTGAAGTTTTATATTCTCAGTTAAATCATCTTCTAATGTCACATTGCTAAATGCTTTTATTATTAAATTGCTTGATCATAAACTTCACCTCCTTGCAAAATCACTTAGGAAACCTATTACTTGCAAAATATACCTAATATTTGGCATGGAAAATAACTTCTTAGAATAATGAATAAACTTTATGTTTAGAAACTTATTCAGAAGTTTCTTAATTAAGTCAACGTTGTCTTCTTTAACATATATACCTTAAGTTTTCAGTGAGGTTTTCAACTCAATAAGTTATCCATTCTCAAAGATGTGAAAAACAATTCTAGAGGTAAATACAGAGGTAAATACATTAAAAACATAGCATGTTAAGTAAGGCCTTTAATATTATATCAATCTTAACTATTAACTACAATCAAGCCCTTGCAAAGTTACAGTTAGCTAGTGATAGATCTTCTTTAGCTTAATTATTTTTCTTAAAAATTTTATAAGTCAGAGTACGTAGAATTAATATATGCTTAAGAGGACACTCTTATTCACAATAATGGGAATAATCATGCTCATAACGTTCGCTTCAGTTTATACTTTATTTTGGAAACCTTTGACTTTTCGGGGAGATATAGAGACTTTAACATCGCAGAGAGAAAATACTTTTCACGGTATTAGTAATCCTGCTGCCGCCTATTGTATTGTGTTAGGATATAAGTATAGTAGTGAGAATGGCATAGGTTATTGCATCTTCATTGATGGAAGTAAATGTGAGGAGTGGAGCTTCTATGCTGGAAAATGTGGTCAAACATACAGCTATTGTACTAGGCAGGGTTATTTATTGGAGACAAGGAATGATGGAAAAGATCCATATTCCCGAGAGTATTCAGCCTGCGTCCTACCAGATGGAACGAAGAAGCCTGCTTCAGAATTAATGAACCTAAGTCAATTTATATCACGTTGATGAGAACGCCAACTTCTTTCTTAAAACAATAGAAGAGAGGTATTTAGTCAAGTTTTAATGATAACCTCTCTTGGATTTGTTGTTACTATCATAAAAATTTTAATATGGGTTTTATTCTTTAAAAATTTAAATATTAGTTCGGAAATGGCTTAATATATGAGGTCAAGAAATTATGAAGGACCTCATCCAGAAAAAAGATTCACCGTGATTTTGCTCCTACTTATAATTTTTTCGATATTAACGATATTAATGTTGAATCAGCCTGCTTTATCTTTCATTTCTCAACAATCTTCAAAAGGAAACTCTAATTGCATTGGTGTAGCTAATCCAGCTGCAGTTTATTGTAAATCTCTCGGATATGATTACGAGATAGTGAACACTAAAGAAGGAGCTATAGGTTATTGTATCTTCCCAGATGGATCTAGGTGTGAAGAATGGGATTTCTATGCAGGGAAGTGCGGGCTGGAATATAGTTATTGTAATGTAAATGATTATGAAACCGTAACTCTAGCTGATGGAAAAGACCCATTCTCTCGAGAATACACTGCTTGCATAATGCCAGATAAAAAAAGTAAACCAGCTTCAGAGTTGATGAATTTAAGTGAGAAAATGTCTCAATGTGGTGTAAGAGTTCCTGAAGGTTCTGAACCGAATCAAATTGTTAAAGCAGTTTCTGTAAATCCTTTACCAACTTCTTTTAGTTGGCGTAACTTAGGTGGAAGAGATTGGACGACCCCTGTAAAGAATCAAGCAGCCTGTGGAAGTTGCTGGGCATTTTCTGCTGTCGGAGCTGTAGAAGCTGTATTTAATATAGCTTACCATAATCCAGACCTTGACCTAGACCTTTCAGAAGAAAATCTTGTTTCGGATTGTCTAATAGGTCATTCATGTTGTGGTGGTTGGCATCCTGCGGCATTAAAATACATAAGAAATAATGGGATAGTTGACGAAACATGTTTTCCATATATAGATAGTAGATGTCAATGTCCAAATGCTTGTCTTTGCACATATAGTGGTCAAGGAATATGCAGTTATGCAACGTGTTCAAATAGATGTTCTAATTGGCAAAATAGAACATGGCGGATAGAAGAATATGGGTCAGTTTCTCCAAATCCTACGTCGATAAAGAATTCTCTTATAAATTATGGTCCATTATCTGTAGCTATGGGTATTGGTTCTTATGTTGGAGGATATTGGGATGGAGACATTTATAGATGTACGAACGATAATGTTGTTAATCATGCTGTTGTTATAGTTGGTTATGACGACGTGGGCGGTTATTGGATTGTTAGGAATAGCTGGGGTCCAACTTGGAACGGTGACGGGCATCTTAAGGTTGGCTACGGTGAATGTTCGATTGAAAAATACGTGTATTATGCTTATGTGCCGAAGCAGGTTAAACCTATAACCACATATTTAGTTGTAAATGGTGTTGATAATCAAGTTTACTGGAGAAGTTACATAAATTCTTGGGGTGATTGGCAAAATGTACCTAACAGCACTAATAGCGATGGTCCAGCAGCTGCAGCCTGTAAAGATAAACTACATTTAGTTGTAAGAGGAACTAATCCTGTTAACAGTATATGGTATGGTTACGTTGATATAAACAGCGGATCCTTTAGTGGATGGAAAAAGATACCTGGATCAACATCTTCCAAACCAGAACTGGTAGCTGATCCAACTTCTTGTAATCTCTATCTTGTGGTTAGAGGGGTAACTGGTGGTATATGGCTCAATATTTATGATGGCACTACATGGAGTGGGTGGAAACGTATTCCGGGGACAATCCCGGATAGTCCGGCAATCGCTATTCTAGATAAAAAATTACATTTCGTTATTAGAGCATCTAGTCCAGAAAACAGTATATGGCATGGAATATACAATATCGAGACCGGAGTTTTCTCAGGATGGACGAGAATCTCAGGAGCTACATCATCATCACCTGACTTAGCCGTAAACCCAGGTGAAAGTAAACTCTATTTAGCAGTAAGAGGTTTGAAAAACACAATATATCTTCGAACTTGGTCTGAGGGGAAATGGAGTAGCTGGGAGCAAGTACCATCAGGAACAACTTCAGATGGACCTGCAATCACTGTTAGTAATGACCTTCTCCATATTGTTGTTAGAGGAATGGCCAATCCTAGTTACATATATCATCGTACTAAAGTTCTTTCAACAAATACTTGGACATCTTGGACAAAATTAACCGGTTACACATCATCTACTCCAACATTAACAACGGACTTTTCTTAACCGATCCACCCAAATTTATATTTTAATTTTTTGATCTTGTGTCTTAGTAATTCTTTGTCAAATTTTTTAATAGAGTCATCAGAAATCTTTACATTTCTCACTCTTAATAAAGGAACTAGCCTAGTATATATGTGATCATTGTAATGTCCGAAAAGCCCATCTTCACCTAGTAATTCTCCATGGTCAGAAGTTATCAGTATCTTTGCAGAAGGATTCTCTTTTAATATTTTGTAACATAATATTGCAGCATATTTCATCACAATGCGTAAATTTTGTTCATATGCTATTCTAAGAATTTCTATTCCATATTTTCGAGCAAAGTTTTTTACAGGATTACCTAAAAACAGTTGACCTAGTAATATACGTAGCGCAACGCGTTCACGTAACAGACCTACTCTTGAAAAAAGGAATGATAAAATATTAATAATTTTATCGATATTTTTCGTTATAAGATTGTA
Organism: Aigarchaeota archaeon; assembly: GCA_025058515.1. Classification (GTDB taxonomy): domain Archaea; phylum Thermoproteota; class Nitrososphaeria_A; order Caldarchaeales; family Wolframiiraptoraceae; genus Geocrenenecus. Next base: position 7,468 of record JANXDW010000038.1, on the reverse strand, counting down.
CTCTACTCTCATTAATATCCATACTGGCATTTTTTCCATTGCTGTCCACAACTCTCTAAATAATTCATTACTTATGTACGGGGTGTGAGGTTGTAAGTAATGAATTATTACCCGCTTACTATTAAAAGTTCTTAACACTTTTATTGCAGATTCCGTTACAATTCTTGGATGAACCCCCAACCCCTCCTGCCATCCATATTCCCATACATCAATGACTTGATTGAAATGCTTGCTACCTCGAAAACCGTCAAATTCATGTTTACTTGAAATGTAAGGAGTGCCGGAAACATATATTACATCAGGATAATGTCCTTGAAATGATTTGATCGCCCAACTCAAGGTGCAAAAATCTACTGACAAGCGTCTTTCCAATTTACCCTCAAAATACTCACCACATATTTTCTCGAAAAAATCATATCTACATGCATCTAAGATTAATAGAACATCCCAATCTTCTTCCATTATTTTTAGAATCATCTTCTGGCTTTTAAGTTAATTAAGTTAAAGAATTATTAAGGATTACTTTAATAATTTTGCAATTTTTATCTGAAACTTCTATTAAATGATATTTTTCCATTGAAATCTTAGTGTTAATTTCATTACCAATATTAACTAAATACACTATATCCCACTTTCTAGGAAATGAATTATTTTCCAATAGATTATAAGAGATAACATATATTCCATTCAAAAGATCTACGTTAGGACTTTTAAGCTTTATTGCATAAGGATAAATTTCTCTGAACCACTCTGTAAGGACAGGTCTAGGGACAACAATTACTACTGTTTTATTTTCATATTCTTCCAAAGAAATATGATTTTCATAGACTAATTTTAAACATTGGTATTCATCTATATTTATCAAAGGTTTAGTTTTAGATACATAATTAACTTGATCTATACTCATCGGGTATAGAGAAACAAGCATTATAAACAATAATAATAGTAAATGGATGACCTTAGAGCTAAAATGGGCTCGAATGTATTTTCTCCTAATTAAAAATTTAATATTTAGATTAAGTTTAATAACTTTCTGAAAAAATCTTGATAGAAAGAATAATCCTATTCCTGAGTAAAAAGGAAGAAATGTAAAAACTGCAAATCTCTCTGGAAGGGCATGTAATCCAAAAATATTATTTTGAAAGCAAAGTAACGTAATAAAGAGATATGAAAAGAAGTATCTAAAAATCGGATTTCTCCTCTCAAACAAAACAATACAAAGAATCGTAAATTGCGTGAATAGCGTTGGAACTAAACCACCTAGGCTATTGATGAATTTATCTAGATCATATATCGGTGTTTCAGGCCACCACCACCTTAATAAATCAGCAAGATTCAATTTAGACATAACGATCAAGGCCATCATATAGGTAACCAAAGGTATCAAAATGAAAAATTTTCTTGAATATTCTAATGCTTTTAGCTGTGGAATTTTGCAATATGTTTCTATAGAGGTTTTTGATAAACTTAAAATAACAAAATAAGATGATAGTGATAATGCAAAAACTGCAAAGGATAAATTATGGATAGGTAAGATTAGTGAAGATGAGAAGAAAAATAAGATTAAAAGCTTTATCGTAGGTCTTTTTAACCATAATGTTAAAGTGAACTGTGTCAATAGTATAATAAATATGCCGAACGTATTTGCGTGTAAGTCAGTAATAACTCTAGATGTCCTAATCCAGAGAACCCACATATAATTTGAAAATAGAGCTGCTATTCTAGATCCAGTTACTGACTTTATCAGTAAATAATTTGCAAATAAGATAAGAAGAACTTGTAGCCATAATGACTTGCCTAATAGGAGAGCATCTTCATTAAAGAGTTTTAATCCCAAACCGAGAATTAAATGATATAGCTGTCTCGTGAAAAGCAGATTATTAATATCAATTGAATGCCATTGTTCAAGAGATCTCTTAGCATCTGCGAGATATCTTGGTGTATCAAATCCTACTGGAAGCTCGTAAAATAACCATCTACTCCACAGCATTAAAGCTATAACGAAAGATGAGAGCATAAGCAGCAGATCTTTACTATCAAATAGAGTTCTTTTTTCTGTTTTATTCTCATTTTCAAGGAAAATCTCTCCGTCGCGTCCCAGAATAAATACAGACAGTATACCAGATAAGTATGGAAATAATACTATAAAAATAAATGCGAGATGATATGGATCGTTATACAATACAAAATATTGAAAGATGTTTTGTATCAATGGTGATAAAACAATAAAAATAGTTTGGAATGCTAAAAGTTTGAACCCAGCTGACAGGTTCTCATTAAGAGTAAATTTTTTCATCTTCATGATGTACCTTATACTTTGGTCTGAGTAAGAATATTATATGGCATTTACCATCTTTCTTTGAATAAATATTAGATTGATTGTTTTAGGATAATAAAAGCTCGCAACCAAATAGAATGTTCTGGGTAAGAGGTTTAATACATTCCTAAAATTTTCATAGGATGTCTCAATCATAAGAATTATAGTTTTAGGAAGTACCTCACTCATACCCTTTAAAACTTTTTCTTCATATCCTTCCACGTCAATCTTAACGATGTAAATTATGTTATCTTGCATCAAACCTAACCTTTTTAATATATCCTCTACTCGCATTACCTTAACAATATATTCTTCTACATTCTTCTTTCTTTTTACCCGTTCATCTCTCATTGTTATATAGGTTCGCCCAGTTAGAAGATTGCTGCTATATAATTTAGCATACTGCTCGACGGCACCTGCTGCTAGTTGTAATGGAATGATATTTTCTGCTTTATTTAGTCTGATATTAATCTTTAATAATGCAAAATTATTAGGATCAGGCTCTATTGCAACTACTTTATGTACTTTGTCAAAAAATTGCACAGAGTATTTTCCTATATGTGCCCCTACATCTATAAAAATCAAGAATGGACTTTCTCTGTATGTTCTTAAGCATTCATTAACCTTCTTAATCAACTTATTCATAATTCTAAATTCCCTTACCTCAGATATTGGAGATACAACTCCTAAGTCTTCTGAATATTTTCTAACGAGAAAAAATTTATTACTGATCGACCTTACTAATGAATTGTATTTTAGATGTTTCCCTAGAAAAGAAGAATCCCCCCTTATATAAGACCGTTTAAATAACATGTAACCAAAATCTAAGAAGCAAGTTCGTAGAAGAGGAAATACAAATTTATGATTTGTAGAAAGAACACTCATCCACATCATTGGAGAATATAGTAAATAGGAAATTAGATTTGATATTACATTCCTACGTGAAAACTTTAACATTTTCATGTTTTTAGATATTCCTTATGTGCGATTTCTTAAAACTTAGAAGATAATAAGATACATAGAATTAACAATTCTTCATATAAGCAATATTTTATAGTAAAATTTTAGCAATCACCGAATCTTGAGTGCAGGTTATTTTTAAGTTAAATTCTATTGGCTCATCATATGCATATCTCTTTTTTACATTTAGGAAGAATGTCAATATTATTTTCTCAAAACTTTCATAATTCATAATCTTCATCCTTCATCTTAGTAGAAGCATTAGCGTTTTATCTTTAAAATGTGTACTTCATTGAAGTGAAAATAGGGTAAAATGAAAAACAATGATTTTTGAATCTGCTTGTATTGGGTTGAAATTGCTTTTCCCTAAAAGTCAAAAATTTAGCTGTTAAATTTTCATAATCATGAGTAAAAGCTTATATAAACATTTTTGGACATTAAAGAAACATAAGCATGTGGAATAAATTTAAGATGACGTCTCCTGCTCTAGGAAGGATCTGTAAATTTTACTTAATGTTGAAGTTACCTTATCAGGTCTATAATAAGCTTCAAATTTTCTATAACCTCTTTCACCTACTTCCTGAGAGGTATATTTATCTGAGAGAAGTAATATGAGTTTCTCTGCTAAAGTTCTTGGGTCATTAGGAGGAAATGTAAATCCTCCTCCATCTTTAATAATATCTGACAAAGGTTTTATATTTGAGACTATTATAGGCTTTTTGAATAACCAAGCTTCTAATATTGTTAAGCCAAAGCCCTCATATAGTGATGGATTAACTATTGCAGTGGCTCTTGATAACCAGTAATCTCTAATCCTTCCCGGAACCTTTCCTAAGAACTCTATACGATTTTTTAAGCCAAGCCTTATTGCCAGTTGTTCATATCGCGTCTTTGATGGTCCATCTCCAATTATAATAAGCTTAGCATTACTATAAGTCTTAGATACTTGCTTAAACGCCAAAAACAAAACGTCCAAATTCTTATACCATACAAGCCTGCCTATATAAAGTATAATTGGTTCATATGTAATATTGCTAACATGCTCTTGATCGTATAAGGAAGGGTCTATAGCGTTTGGTAAAACGAAAATATTCTTCTTAGAAAATCTTAATTGTCGAAGGTCTTCTAAAGTTGTCAAAGATGGAACAATAATTCCATTATATGGTAAAGAAAGAATAAATTGTTCATATGCTTTGGCAAATATAGATTTGGCACCAGCTGCAAAGGCGGCATTATCCTCTCTGAACCATCGGTAAATAAATCTGGTTCCCTCTATTGATGCGACATCATGTAATGTTAAAAAGTGAGGTTTTCTAAAGAATTTACTAATCATGAAGCCTAATAATACAGGTATATAGGTATTGGAATGGATTATCGTTATATCATGGTTTTTACATAGTTCCTTCAAAATGGATAACCCTTCACTAATATAAGAGAAGTTAGAGTGAATATCTGTAAATAAGACTCCTCGATGTATAATGTTAGGACGTAGCTGATAGATATGCAGTTTCTCATCATGGACTAAGTTCTCAGCGTTTTTTATAGCTTCTTCTTCAGCTCTGTAACATACAACGACTACTTCATGCCCTTCCAAAACCATGTACTTAGCGTATATCCAAAAGACATACTCACTACCACATGAATTTGAAAAAAGGTTAGTTAAGTATATTATTTTCATGTTTTCATAATATTCTAAGTTTTAGAAGCCTCCTCTCAAATCTTTTCAATGTTAATACTATCATTGTCATTGTGAGGGCTTGTAAACCTATCATGAGAAGGGTTAATCCTAGAAGAGTCCAGCCCCATGAGAATGCTTTCTCTCCATGGAGATATCTCTCATAAAGTTGCCAGAAGATTATGATAAAACCCGGTATGCTAAGTATAGAGGCTATGCTGGAGAATAGAAAAATTGGGCTATAAAGCCAAGTTATTTTGAACATAGTTAAGATTATTCTAATACCGTCTTTAAGAGATTTTAATTTAGATATTCCAATTCTCTTCCTATACTCAATCGCGATCTCGGCAACTTTGCCTAAAGATAAAGATTGAGCAACAATCTCGGCTTCTACATCAAAACCAGTGGCAGTTATTTCAAGCTTCTTTGCAAAATCCGTCTTTAGTAAATACATTCCACTACATGGATCCCGAACCCTTTGACCCATCAATATCGTCAACAAGCTACTAATCAGCCTGTTGCCCACTCTATTAAGAAATGGTATGTTTTTTCTATCTCTTCTGTACCCTATTACTTCGTCAAGATTGTGTTCTAAAGCCGCTCGTAATATGTTCTCTATATCTTTTGGATTATATGTTCCATCACAATCCATTATAACCAAATAAGGTGTCTTAACGTTTTCAATAGCTGTTTTTATAGCATCTGCTTTTCCAACACCTACTTGATAGATTACTTCAACACCATATGAGCGAGCAATCTCAACAGTTCTATCAGTAGAGTGACCATCAACAACGAGTATATTTCTGTATCCAGTGTTTAGTAACTCCTGAATAACATTACCTACCGCTTTCTCTTCATTTAACGTTGGTAACACCACTGTAATAATATCTTTAGGAACTTTAAATTCTGGAGACATTCTTTTATAATGTGTCTTTCAGAAATGATTCCGACCTTTTTTAAATTTTTAGAGAGTTATCTAATTCTTCTATTTCAATATATGTTTTTGATAGTTTATGTCGTGGAAGTGGCATATTATATTTCTTATTCTATTAATCCTATTAACTTAATGGATCGAACTTGGAACGCTTTTAAATTCTACTTATAGTTCTCATGTTCATAATCTTATCTTTACGTCACTCCAATATAATCTTGATATCCATTTTAATGTTAGTGCCTGATATATTATGAAGTACTTGTCGTTTCTCCAATTTCTGGAAGTGGTGTGACCCCAACTTAAGGCCAGCTTACTTATCTTCCAAGCCTCGTTTACACCTATCTTAATTAATCTAGTCTCTTCTGAGAGTACTTCTTTAAGCTCTCTTATAGTCTTAACTATAACTTTCATTAAGGTGAGACTTTTGACACTCTTTAACTTCATTATAAGACAGGATTCTAAGAAGGCTCGAGTTAACTTGTTAACTAAGTACCATCTCCTCCTCTTCTTAACCCTTACTACAGTATTCCGTAAGTCCTGCAATATTATAACGCCCACATTTATAGAAGATTTCTGCGAAATGGATAATGAATTTTCATGAATAAACATACTCAAATTTTTACTTCTACGCGTGGTATATAAATCTTTTGAAGAATTTTCAAGGAGCCGCAAGAAGATTTGCAATTCTGATTGTTGCAAGAATATACCTAAGCCATGCATGTATTCTCAAGATATCTGTTACAGCTTTCATAAGTCATCTGAATCAGGAGTATAATCCACTGTGTAAAGAAGTGTATCTAAACGTAAACAAGTACAACGAGGATAGAAAAAATCATCAATAACATACTGATAAATTCAAATATAATATATCTTTATGTAAAATAGCTCAACCTATTAAAAATTCATGTAATACCTCGTCTCACTGCCTCGACAAAAACGTCTGAGTTCGTCTTCCGACCATTTATACAACTCTTTGGTTAACGGCATTAATCTAAGAACGTTTCTGAAAGAAAATATTTATCGGAGGATTATGCTCGTTGCAAATAGTATTATGATCGGCGTAAAAACTAGAAACTTGTTTACTATGATTGTTACTTCTACTTCTTCTCGACTTGCTCTATCAATAGTTATAGACTTGGGTATATATGTTGTGAGGAATGAAGATGTTAATATGGCTGTGTAGATTAAAGTTGTGTAAGATTCTTTGAAGAAGAACAAGCTTCCTATGAGAAGCGGTATGGACGCTGTAGCTATTTTTGATGAGTTTGTAATATCTCTATCTAAGAGTAATATGATCGATAAGCATGTGGAGATTGTTAAAGCCAATATGTAATAGATATTGCATATTTTGAAAGCTAAGGTGAGCATGTTTTGAGAATAGATAAGCATGTAGAAGAGTAGGACCAATGATGTTAGGAAAGATATGTAGACAGTATAGTTGTAATGTTTTTCTCTAAGAGATGTAATGAGTAGTGTTATAATAACCAGCATTATCGATAGAAGGTAAGCTTTGCTGAAGAATACTTGAATTGTGAATGCCAATACTGCTAAAGGTTTTGTATAATGTTTTTCTCTAAGATAG
>JANXDW010000032.1 GCA_025058515.1 Aigarchaeota archaeon | reverse complement strand
TAATCTATCTATGAAAGGAATAATTTTATAGTTCATGTGTTCTTGGTTTATGGTATGTGGTTAAGATGGGTCTTATGGTTGTGGAGGGCTACGTAAAGTTTTGTAGAGAAGATATTGTGTAGAGTATTTTCTTGATTTTGGAATTTAGGAAATGTTAATAATTATCTACTATCTTTTTTAGTATAGATGAGTAGAGTTTCTAGAAAGAGTAAGAGTTCTCCATCACGTTTACCAGTGGAAGAGTATGAGTATGTTGAAGACTTTGGGAGATTGATTCGGGAAGCTAGAGAGAAGATGGGTTTAACACAAGAAGATCTTGCTAAACAGTTAAATGAGAAGGTTACCGTTATTAGGAAGATAGAAGCTGGTGAGTTTAATCCATCTATTGAACTAGTTAAGAAGATTGAGAGATTACTTAAGATAAAGATCCTTGTCCCAGCGGTTGAGGAAGAGCTTGAACATCTTTCAAAGTATGTAGAGAAGGGTGAGAAGCCGAGAGGAGTATCTCTAGAGTTGTTTTTCAAGAAGATGAATGAGAAGATTAAGAAGTAGAAGTAAAATATGTAAAGGGTTTTAAATAAGTCGTAGGATATTTAGAGTTGGAAGGTACATAGTGGTTGAAGGTTGCGATCGTCCATAGAGTTAATCTTGGAGAAGAAGATAATCTCGATGAGCTTAGTGAGCTATGTCTTACAGCTGGGTACGAAGTAGTATATAGGGTTAAACAAGAGAGACCTCCACATCCTGAATACAATATAGGTTCAGGGAAGGTTGAAGAACTTAAGAAAGCTGTTCAAGAGATGGGTATAGAAAAGGTGATCTTTGAGAATGAGTTAAAGCCTGTTCAAGAGTATAATCTTGCTAAGAAGCTAGGTGTCCCAGTGATAAGTAGAACTCAGCTCATCTTAGAGATATTCACTCTACATGCTAGTAGTATTGAGGCTAAGCTCCAGATAAAGCTAGCTGAGTTAAAGTATGAGCTGTCTAGAGCTAAAGAGAAAGTTAGGCTAGCTAAGAAAGGTGAGCAGCCTGGATTCCATGGACTAGGAGCGTATGAAGCAGATGTATACTATGATGAGATTCATAAGAGGATCGTCTCTATCAATAGAAAGCTTGAAGCAATTAAGAAGCATATGGACTTGATCAGGTTTGAGAGGAGGAAGCTTGGGTTACCATTAGTCTCTCTATCAGGTTATACTAATGCTGGTAAATCTACCTTATTTAATCTCTTGACTTCTGAAGATGTTGAAGTAGACTCTCAGTTATTTACAACCTTGACACCTACTACTAGGATCGTAAGGCTGGGAGGTAAACCTGTATTTTTATCAGATACCGTAGGCTTCATCAAAAATCTACCAACCTTACTGGTTGAAGCATTCTATGCAACTCTTCGAGAGATCGCTCTATCCGACTTAATACTACTATTAGTTGATATATCTGAGCCAATACATGTTGTAGAGAAGAAGCTTGAAACATCTCTAGATACATTGAATAGTATTGGAGCTAACGGTGTCCCGGTTTTGATAGTATTTAATAAGATGGACTTAGTAGATAGATCTGAAGCTGAGGATAAGATTAAGAAGTTGAATCCACCATTTCATAGTGTTTTAATCTCAGCGAAGAAGGGTTTAAACATCGATAAGTTAGAAGAGACTGCTTCTAAGATGCTTAAAGGCTTCATAAGGGTTAAAGCTACTATACCATTTGATGGGATGTCTATGAAGATCGTTGAGGAGCTGTACGATAAGTCTAACGTTATGAGTATTGAGTATGGAGATAGACATGTGAAGGTTGATGTAGAGACGACGATTGAGCTGGCTGAGAAGTTGAAGAAACTATCAATTGAGGGAGGATTTAAAGTTGGATGACCTAGGGTTGCTAGAAACTATCAGGCTTATAGCTGATTACCAGTTTGGCTTTAATGTAGGTTTACGCCTCTTTCCAGATGGAACTATAATCCAAGTATCTAAAAAGACTGGTAGACCTAGATATGTACTATTGGGGGATAAGCTCTTAGCTACTGTTAGAAGTGCTGATGGTATGCTAGCTCTAACACTACATGGTGGTGCAAGACTATCGGAGATAGTGGATTGGCCTCGTTTTAGGATTGTAGTTAAAGATGCTTATCTCGATAGAGTATTGGAGATGAAGATCGTGAGAGCAGAGTGGATATCACATCTAGATGAAGACCTTGTTCCATATGATGAAATCTTAGTATGCGATTCTTCTAAGAGATTGATAGGTGTTGGGAGAATTACATTATCTGGAAAAACCATTTCTAGTGCATGTAAAGGTACTGCTGTAAAGATTAGAGAAGTCAGTAAAGATGGCAAGCTATGAGGTATACTTCTTTTACACTACTCCATTTACAGGTCAACGTTATAGCGAGTTACTCTCTAGACACCTATATAGAGAAAGATATTATATGACCAGTAACAAAAGACTTAACAGAGGCTTGGCATGGGGGTAGAGTATGAAGAAGCTGTCTCCAAGACAATTGAGAAGGATGCAAGCACGTATGCTCGGGAATCTTGGACTGGATTTTAAAGAACTAGGTGTCGCTACAGAAGTAGTTATTAGACTACAAGATAGAGAGTTGAAGATAAAGAATCCAGCTGTTACGTTTATGAAGATAGAGAATGAGAGTGTTTATCAGATCCTGGGGGGAGAAGTTGAAGAGACTACTCCTACTGTTGAGAGAATAGTTGAAGAAGTTTACACTCCTTCTGAAGAAGATGTGATGCTTGTGGCCACACAAGCAGGAGTAAGTGGAGAGGAAGCTAAGAGAGCTCTCATAGAGACTAATGGAGATTTAGCTAAAGCGATCTTATTATTAAAATCTAGAAAGACATAGAAGGGCTTACTCTTCAAACTTTATTGTAAAGGCTTTCCCAGTCTTTGAGAGTACTTCAAATAGTATTAGAGCTTCCTCCAATATCTTCCTCTTCCTCAACCCTTTAACAATCGTTGTATATCCTCCATCTATATATGAAGCTATCTCTCGTTCTATAGATGCTCTCTCATCAATATTCTTAAACTTCTCATCTGGAGGAAGGATCAAGAAATTGTATTGACTTACGTTTTTAGATATATCTAATCCTAGTTTACGATAAGTAGATGTAAGCATTCTCTGAGCTGAAGTTCTCGCAATTCTAGAAGATATTAATATATTCCCAATTTTACTAGTCTCTCTCTTTACAGAGTCTCTAAAGGTTCTTAAAATTTCATTCATGAGAGTGTTAGATTCATCCGAGATCTGTGGTCCAGCTCTAAATAAAATCTTCAGAGCATTGAATAATCCGCATAATGATGAGAAGTAAGTGATCTCTCCACTGTATTTTTTCCCATATATCTGTTTAAAGGTTCTCGTTCTTCTACTTAGTGCAGCAAGTCCATGCATTGTTAATTCTTTAACTCTTTCTAGAATATACTCTATGTTTTTATTTGATTCTAATATGATAGATAATGCATTTATTGTAAAGATTGCGTGAGCGTCTGAAAAGGGTTCTCGAGATATTAGCTTGAAACCTGAGAATAGTGTTTCAGAAGAGTTTGTAACTGCGTATTCTAGACCGAGATTCTTCGAGGCTTCGTTCAGTTTCTGAAGATCAGAATAGGATGGGTTATCCATAATTACAGCTAGCTTCACCTTATCTACTACTCCTTCAATCTTCTTAACTTTATCCAAGATCTTCTCATAGTTTTGAGATAGGTCTTCAAAATGTATAGTTAGGCTAAAGAATCTCTTCTTAAGCAATCCTTCCAGATATATGTATCTGATGACCTTGAAGATATTCTCTAATTCTTCTCCATTGTTTACTCTAATATTTATCTCATGTTTGATGTTTACCATGTAGCTAGATATCTCTGTTAGCAGTTCGAGAGTTTTTTCATCATTATCTGGAGCTGGATAACTCCTAGCTATTATACCTGTAAGCCAGTTTTCCAATGGGTAGAGATCAATCTCTCCTTTAAGATATGTTTCTGCGATGGTTCTAGGTAATGTATCTTGTAAGCAGTATTCTCTCATTATTGATTCTGAAGATTTTTCTAAGAATTCTCTCATATCTCCTGTATAAGAGATCATCTTTAAGTTTTTAGAAACATCATATATGGGCATACCAACTCTAGTCAACCTATGCCTATACTTCTCTAACCCCATATCTAGTAGTACATTGTTTACGAGTTCTCTGATCAGAGAAGATGTTAAATACTCTATCCTTAAGTCTTTTAATTTCTCTTCTACTATTGAGGCAATCTCTGAAGCTAGTTTTAAAGTGATATTTGCTTCTCTTATGAGTGAGTTTATTATCTTAGATTTATCAAATGGTTCTACGAGATTATCGCTTCTCCTCACCATCATCATTTCTCTTGATCCAAGTATTTTCTCAAGATTCTCTAAACTTTCCAATACTGTTAAACCTTCTCTCGATACTTTATACTTTCCTGATTCTTTGTTGACATCTATTAACCCTGTGTTTAACAGTTTTTTTAAATGGTATGAAAACTTTCCTGCATCTCTATTCTTCTCTAATCCAAGGGAATCCATCAACTCTGAGTAACCCATCTCTTTCTTAGATAGAAGCTTTAAGATCTTTAATCTCGTAGAAGATGCTATTGAGTCGAGAATACTGTTAATGTCTTTCGTAGTCTTCTCCATTTTCCACCTAAAGATAATAGAGTAATTACTCTAAAAATATTGAGCATAGAGTATCGAGAAGTATTATGTAGGAAATCTTACGATATTTCTTGGAGAGTGAAGACTGGAAAGGAGACTATTAGATATTCTTATCGTAAGGGATTCATAATAGCTTATATAATCTATTACTAATTTTATTTCTATGTCGTTGCTTGATTCTGAGGTTTACCAAAAGATTCGAGAGATTGTAAATGATAAAGTTCATGGGTCTACGCAGATAGCTCTCAACTTATTGAAATTTCTTTCGAGAGTTTTAGAAAAAGTTGAGGTGGAGAGGGTTGGGAGAGTTTTAGATGAAGTATTGGAGGTCGCTATGGAGAGACCATCCATGATATTACCTATAAATATGGTGAGCATCTTAAAGGAGATTGTAAAGCGATCTATCGATAAAGGTGAAGAGATAGATATTAAGAGAATAGTGGATATTTTGACACTATCTTATAGTCAAAGTCTTGATAAAGCGGTAGATAATGCAGTAGATGCTCTCAGAGGTTTTAGAAAGATCTTTACCTTAAGCTTTAGCTCACAAGTATTGAGAACTCTTAGAAAGATTAAGGATGTAGAAGTATTGATTACTGTGGGGTGGCCGATCCTAGATGGGTTAAGAGCTTCGAGAGAGTTATCATCAAGCGGTGTAAAGACCTATCTATACCTAGATTCATCGATAAATGATGCGGTTACTTCTTCAGATGCTGTCTTCATCGGATGTGATGCCATCCTTGTTGACGGTACTGTAATAAATAGATCTGGTTCGAGGACAGCAACCTTAATAGCTAAAAAAGAATCTATACCTTCATATGTAATCTGCGATAGCCTAAAGCTAGATTCGATGAAGGTCTGGAAGTCTGAGAGATGGAAGTATTCTCTTGAAGACTTAGAGGTCGAGTTCCACGTATTTGAGAAAGTTGAAGCCGAGTTTTTCTCAGAATATATCTCAGAGATGGGTAGAGATGATTGGAGAAACTTTGTAGATAAAGCATTGAGGAAGGTTGTGGAGTTGCATAGAATGTCTCTCTAGTAAAAGTTTCTCAAGATCTTAATCTTCTATTAAGCTATCCCAGAAGTCAAGTTCGTATCTTTGGATTGTTTTAGCAATAAAGAGGTATCTATCCCATTCGAGGTATCTTTCAGCTATCTTCTCAGCCTTCTCTTCTAATACATCGTAGGGTCCAGAGAATAACTCGAAGATCTTTGTAGATCCTATCTTTAAGCTCTTAGCATATTCTCCTAGCTTCTTCACGTTTTCTCCCCAAACTGGAAGATTTACAGTTAATGCTATAGCTACGTCTCCTGGAGAACCATTTAGTGCGAGCCATGAGAGATAATGTGTGTAGGAGATCGCTTTAGGAGATAATCTACTGTAATCGAACTTTATGTTTAATTCTTGTGAGAGTAGGTGTAATGCTTTTAGAGCTTCGTAATCTCCATCAACCAGTAGTTTAAAGAAATCTACTTCATCCATCTTACTGGTTCTTGAAAGTATATGTGAGAGAGCTTTTAAATCATGTGGAATTATGTACAGCTGATTCTCTACAAATCTTCTCAATATTTCTCTACTTGGATTCTGGATAGAATTATGTTGAAGTATCTTCTTGTTTAAGTCTCTTAATTCTTCTCTTAATCTCTTAATTATATCACCCATTCTTCTTCACCATATGCTGCACTCCAGAACATGTACTCATACTTTGAAGCAAGCTCAAAGTATGGGTATATCTCTTGTAGAGATAGATGTGATGAGTCGACTTCTCTCTTGAATATATCGACTACCTCTTTATACTCTTCGGTTAAGTATACTGATGCCCATTTCTTGTATAGTTGGGAAGGGTTTGATTCTAGTTTATCTTTATGTGTTTCTGCGATTTCTTGATATGTCCAGTAGCATGGTAGAAGGGTGGCGATCGTGGTCCAGTAGTCTTTCGAGTAACCTGTTGAGAGTAGGAAGTTCATGTATGCTATGTTTGTAGGGTTTGGAGTAGTCTTTTCAGCATCCTTGATAGAGAGATTCATTTCAGATAGGAGTTTTTCATAGTTTGCCATCTCTCCTTCTATGGTAGCGTAAGCTAATCTTAAGGCTGTCTTCGCTCGATTAACATCTGGAGCTCTATTTGCAACTATACTCAAGACCTTTACTATGTTTACTAGATAATTATAGTCTTGTAGAATATAATATTTGAACTTGGAGTATGGTAGGGTGCCTGTGTATAGTTCTACTACGAATGGGTGGGTTATTATCTTCTCCCATATTCTAGAAACCATACTTCTTAAAGCATGTGATTTATCCATATTCTACCATTAATGTATAGATGTTGTATTGGTATATTATTTTTACTTGAAGCTCGGTCTTTTAGAGAGATACTTTGGTAGAGGGAGGGGTTTATATGGTTTGTCTTTAATATCTTTCTTTAACTTCTCTACGAGTTCTTCTATACTCATGTATTCTATCTTTCCAGTCTCTCTAATTCTTACTGCTAGTTTACCCATCTCTTTCTCTTTATCACCGTAAACAACTATGTATGGGATCCACTCTACTTCTGCATCTTTTATCTTCTTATCTACCGTTTCTTCTCTATCATCTATATCTACTCTAATCTTTTCCTCTTCTATCTTCTTCAATATTCTTATAGAGTCTTCTAAATGTCTTTCTGCAACAGGTATTATTCTTATCTGAGTTGGGGATAACCATATGGGTAGCATGGGTTTCCCACCTCTCTGCATTATCATGTAGGCTTTCTCTAGTAGTGCATAGATCAATCTTTCGATTGCACCACTTGGAGAGCAGTGTAATATGATTGGATGTTTTTTAACACCATCTTCATCTACGAATGTGATACCATACTGTTTAGAGTTTTCTACATCTATCTGGTCTGTTGAGAGGGCTGCAGCCTTCTTCTGACTATCGATAAAGTTTAATTCCCATTTTAAGATGAAGTAGAAGAACTTTTCTTCCCACATCTCTACTAATACTGGTTTACCGAATTCTCTAACGAGCTCTAAGATGAAGTCTCGATTCTCTTGATAGAAATCTTTTGTAAATCTAATCGCCATCTCTAGATCGTCTTTAGTTAATCCTACCCCTTCGAGGACTTCTAAGCTTAGTCTCAGCCTCTTCTTCATCTCGTTCTTCGATTGTCCGATATCTTTACAGAATGCGTGGACGTCTGGCATTGTAAAAGCTCTAAGCCTTCTTAGACCAGCTAATTCTCCACTTTTCTCTCTTCTGAAACTATATCTTGTTAACTCGTATAACCATAATGGTAGATGGCGGTGTGAGATAACCATATCGCTGGCCATCAAGAATTGTCCAAAGCAAGCTGCAAATCTTAAGAAGTAGTCTTTATCCTCGGTCTTGATAATATATTGTCTTGCGGGGAATCTGTGTAGATACTTCTCAAGGCTTGGATGGTGCATATCGTACATTATAGGTGTCTCAACTTCTATTCCACCGTACTCGATCACCTTCTCAGTAACATACTGTTCTAATAGGGATTTTATGAGTCTACCTTTAGCTGGCCAACGCATATTTCCAGGATCGCTTCCACTCTCATAATCAGCTATCTCGAGCTTCTTCATCAACTGGACATGGGGTGGTTGTTCTAGAACAGCTCTAGATTTTGCTATCTCGTATCTTGCAAGGTCTTCTAGATTCTGGTGATTGGTGAAGTCGAACTCTTCTAATGGAACCATTCTACCTTCAGGTGTTAAGATGAACCAGAGAGGTTTCAGCTTCTCCTCCATTAATAATGCTTTTGAGACTTGTTCTTCTTTCTTAGATGCTTGACCTCCATAGCTTCTAAGCTGTTCAGCGAGAGGATGTCCTTTAACTGAGATGACTAAGCGTTTATTCCATCCGAATGGAGCACTGTGTACTTCAACGTTCTTTAAAGCTTCTTCTCTTATCTTCTTGATTATCGAGTAAGCTTTATGTGGTGGCGCTAGCTCTGTGCTCAAGTGAGCGTAGGGATACACTACTAGTTTGGATATCTTCATCTTAGCCATGAACTCGACTGCATCTTTAACTACTTCTCGAGCTAGTTCTTCTTCATCATCTTTCTCAACGCTTACCAAGATTAAGAGAGCATCATCGATCTTATACCTTCTTCTTTCTACTTCTTCATATATACTGCTCTCTTTCTCTATCGGCTCATACTCTATGTAATCAACATGGAGTTGGAGTATCTTCAAGATTTTTAACACCTACCTAGAATCTTATCTAAAATATTACTTTAAAAGCTTTCCACTCTATCGATAATGTTACAAGCTTTATGGAGGTTTAGTGTATTGATTGAGATATGTCTTTAAGATAGTTAAGCTGTTGAGGTTCTATAATTCTTGAAGATTATGTGGATTGGGTTGTGATCCGCCGGGGGTGGGATTTGAACCCACGCGGCCTACTATGAGGCCACAGGCTCTCTTTCAAGGTGGTTTAAGCTAGGCTCAAGGCCTGCGCGTTATCCGCTCCGCCACCCCGGCTTCTTCTCTTTATCTTCTATCTTGATTATTTTTGTTGAGTAGATATTAACTGTTACTTAGGGTTTGTATTCTCTTAGCTTTTGATATAGTTTTTCTAGTTCTTTCTTAATTGCTTCTTCATGGAATTCCATGAACCATTCTTGATCCTTCGATATCTCCCATAATCTCTTGATTAACCTTATACTGTTCTCTAGATGATTGCTTATTCTTCCACTCTCGTACTCTGTTCCCGTGTATAGTTTTTCTTGGCGGGCTGACCAGTCGCCCGGCTGGTCTGACCCTGGTATGAATTCTGGTAGATATTCTTCGAGTACTTCTATATCTGTTATTCCTCCTAGTTTTCTTATCTCATGGTATTGGGAGTAGTAGCTTTCATCTGGACCGTAGAGAGGCATATCGTACATATTGTAGCAGAGTGAGGTTATGTTTCCCAAGGCTATGAAGTAGATCTTCTTGAAGCCGAGCTTCGATGCTTTATCTTCTATGATCTTTAAAGCATGTTCAGAGATAAAACCATATATTATTAATTCTCTTAATCTTGAATTCTTCTTCTCTACTTCTTCTTGGAGTTTTTTTAATGAGACTTCAGCTGTTCTCCCACTTGCTTCTGTATCTGGTTTTATTACTGTCAGCTCACATCCTTCAGGGATCTGTGAGAAGTCTTGATATACTATCTCGATCTCTTTTACATCTTCTTCATCGTGGTCTCTGTATGATGGTAGCTTGTACCTTGGTCTAATCCAGACTTCTCTAAAATCTAGGTTGTTTCTTCTTAAAGCTTTGTGGAGGCAGTATCCTGGTGCAGCTCTTAAAATGTGCTCGAATATTATCTCATCGCTATCTAGGTTTTTTATCGATGTTAACTCTATCAAGATCTTGGATGCATCGTTTGCTATGGTCTCCATTAATTCTTCTAGTTCAATACCTACTATATGGGGATGGCATGCCACCTTCATTATCTCTGGAGAATCTAAGATGTAGATCTCTGAGTTTGATAATTTCTTGACTTTGTATAGTCTAGCTTCTCTCCTTAGACCTATGTCTTCTACAGGTTCTGTTATATCTACTCTAATCTTAAAGGTGTCTATTATCTTGTCTAGGATTGGTCTAGCTATTTTTCTAGACAGTTAGAAGCCCTTCTAACCATCGTTACCAGTAGTTATTAAGAATTATCGGATTTTCTCTGTTGGAGATTTCTATCTATAGTCTTATTAGGATGGTGGGCTGGGTGATTGGCCATGGTTATAGGTGCTAGTATATGAGGTTTACTTTTTGAGAAGCTGAGAAGGTTTAAGAAAGAGGATTATCAACCCTTTTTCATATTAGTGACTTTATGAGAATCTCTACTTTTGATATTGTATATCCTTTAAGGATAGATTTTTAGAGGTTGGTTTAGGTTTTTCTTATTTTAAAAAATTTTTGGGAAGTGAAAAATAGAAGAGAAGGTTTGGAAAAGGGGGTTTACTTCTTTGGTGGAGGTGGTGGGTAGATTCCTAGTCTTCTACCACGCCAGCGGATGTATTCGGATAGGATTACGACTAGTACTATTACGAGTATTATTAGACCTATTATTAATCCTAGGAATGCTGAGAAGGTGAATGGTACGCCTGCTATCTCCATGTATGGTTCTAAGACTATCTCTACTGCTCTACCTGCTGTTAAGTCTTCTTTGGTAGCTGGCTTAGAGCCTTTGAAGCCTTTCCATTCAGCTTCTACTGTGTAGTCGCTTAATGGTAGCTTAGGTATCTCGAGGAACCCTCCTTCGTCTGTTGTAAATGTTCCTATCTCTGCTCCCGCTCTCTTTACGACTACCTTAGCGAATGGTAATCCTTGTCCAGCTGCTCCTGCTACACGTACCTTTAAGCTGAATAGTTCACCTATTACTGTTACCGTTGTCTTAGCTCTACTTACTGTCTCTCTTCCACTGAATACTGTGAATCCTTCTCTTACTACGGATACATCGTATGCGATTCCTTTTCCTGCTGTCTCTAGTGGTACTTGCTCAAAGTATGCTTTACCTGCAGAGTCTGTGGTCTTCTCTACTGGTCCGAACTTTACTGTTGCTCCAGCTATCGGGTCTCCCTTTCTATCGACTACGCTTACTACTACTGTACCTACTGGTAGCTCGATCGTCTTTCTAGCTGCTAATCCATCTGGAGTGTCTGCGATTACTACGGATGCATCTGTCCTGTATGTAGCCGATGTCCATGAGACTGTGAACTCGTATGTCAAGGTTGTTACTATTCCTCTAATCGTTACTATTCCACCTACATTGCTGAATCCAGCATAAGCTGGTGGTGATGCTTCTACTTTAGCATCTACTAATGGTCTTCCAAGTATATCTACTACTTGTATGCTTACATCTCTCATTGCTAATGGTATGTCAGCTGTTACAGTACCTACGTTGACCGCACTTAGGTCTAGTGTTCTTCTAGCAACTTC
>JANXDW010000050.1 GCA_025058515.1 Aigarchaeota archaeon | reverse complement strand
ATTTGACTTGATAAATTTCTCTATATTATTCTCGGTATGATTTCAAGGTTTTTCGAAATGTAATGTTTATTTACCGAGTAATTCAAAAAATATTATTGCGATGACTACCGTGAAATCAAGGGTGAAGAATCTTCTTCAATCTAATGATGGTATTAGTAGTATTGCTGTAGATCTCCTTAAAGTTCTTAAAACTAAATATAATTATAGAAAGCTTTCAAGTTTAACGGGAATTCCCGTCTCTACGCTCACTAGATATTTAACTGGTAGAACTACTCCGAAAGGGATGAAAGCTCGGAGACTTCTTAGAAACTTACTTCTCAACATCAATACCTCTTCTCTTATCTCTCAATTCATTAAAGATGATGGAGTAGTTGACCTACCTAAAATAATGTTCAACCCTAACATGATCAAGATCTTGGGAGCACATGTTATAAACGAGTTCGCTGGAATGAAGATAACTTCTCTCATGTCTCTAGACTTATTAAGCATCCCTTTAACGAGCTACTTATCTACAACTACTTCCCGACCCTTCTACATGGTCTGTAGAGAGCCATTACCATTAAATGATGGAGACTTCTTCACGATCTTCTTAAACAATTCTAAGAATCTCTGGCCAAGTTCTTACTGGGTCTACTTCAATAAAGCTAAGAAGGAAGAGATACTTATGATATCATCTAAGGTTCCTGATGAAGATTTCTTTAATAAGCTTGTTTTGAAGTTGGAGGAGAGAAGTGTAGAGGTAACGGGGATCTTCTCAGTTGTAGGAAATGAAGAAGAACTCTCAAAGCTTTCCCTAAAACCTGGATGTAAGAAGTATTTTGTCTTATTAGAATAGGTTTATCCGTATTCTCTCCAAGTATGACTGCATTTTGTACATCTAAAGAATAGGGTCATCGGCTCATCTACTGACCTCGTCTGGATAGTCCACCAGTATGCTTCCTTATTTCCACAATTAGGGCATACAACATCAGTCGTAGTCGGCAAGACCTTCTCCTCTTCACCACTCTCTATTAAAACCAAGCTAGGTTTAGAACGCTTCTTAACTACGTTTACTACAACTAATTCTTCTACCTTTTTCTCATATCCACATTTCGGGCAAAAGTAGACAGAGTTATCTGACTTCTTCTTTAAGACCATCACCTTATTGCATCTTGGACAGAACTCCATGTTCTCAGCCGCTCACTAATAATTACACATACTTACTAATTAATCTGACGGTTTATTTCTAAGATTATATCTCATTTAATTTATCTGCGATTATGTTAACGATGCTTGATAGTTCATTAACAGCTTTGATTACAGCATCTTTAACATTTATCTTTTCCTTATTCGTCTTCACTCTTAATATGATCTTCATGGTTAGTGGATGCTCTATAACCATTCCCGCATATTCAACTCCATCTATCTTTTGAAGTATCTCTGCTAATGAATCGACTATAGATAAGTCTTCACCTAATACTTCTAATTCTAAGAAGTCATCCCTCTTGGTTATGATCTTTAGTTCCAGCTAATGATCACCTCAGGATGTTACCTAACTGTATAATATTACCGTAGTAAGGTACGATTTTACGTTTTTCCCTATTTTCACATTTTATGCATATGAGGATTTTATCCATCTTTCTAAGTACTCGTCCACATTTACTACAGATAGATAATACTGCACCTAGATCGTTCTTCCAAATACTTAATCCGATTACTCCTGAGAATAACGTTACCACTTCAGCAATTACTAAATCTCCTACACCAATATACTCGCCCATCTCTTGCTTCATCTTCGGATTTGGAAGTATTACAGCAGTTCTCCTATGCTTTAAAGGCTTATTGTTCACTGCTATTATCTCCACTATAGCTATCTTCTCCTGCACTTCTTTAACCTCAATCAATACCTTATCTCTAAGAGATATTTCTTCAACAATCTTCACTGGAAGAACGTTTACAATCCTCTTACTCTTATCATATTCAACAACTCCAGCTTTAGTAGAGATTATCAAATTCTCTTTAAGTTTTCTTACATTTTCTCCAGGTAGGAATTCTTCTTCTACACAGATAGGTTGACCTGGTGCGACAAAGCTTCTATCTTCTGCGTACACCATTTCTTACTCCACTAGACTAAGAGGTACTTAGTAGAATAAATTGTATTCTTCCATTTAAGTTTTCCAATAGAGAGTAGTACTTCAGATGGTAGGAGTAAGGGTGCCCTGAACCTCATCTGGTCTTCTAATGAGAGCCTAGGACATGCAGTATTAACATATCCATCATACGGTAGATTATCTAGTAGATCTTCTCTTAATTCATCAACAGATAATAAGTCGACCTCCTTACCTTCTGCCTCCAAGATCTTCTTCAATCTTAAAGCTGTCCCAATCTTCCTCTGCCCAATCTTCATACTAATCAATACACCAATTCTCTTCGCATTCTTGAAGACTTCTATCCAAGCATACCTACACTTTAAGAGGTTTTCTGCTTCAGTATCCATCTCTTTAACTATTCCTAGTTCCGGATCTATAGTATAGACAGGTTTAGAGGTTGTTAAGGCTGCTCCTAGACCATGGAAGGTGCTTCCAATAATTAGCGAGCAGTCTATCTTGTCTACTATGCTCCAGATACAAGTGTAATCGCATCCAACGACTACTCCTCTATAAGGTGTTTTAGGTCCTTTAGACCCAATCAGAGGTATTATACCTCTCTCTTTCAACTTCTCTATGAAAAGGTCTACGGTGTCTAACCATTGTACTGTCATTCCAAGTCCTACAACCTTCTTCTCTCCAATAACTTCAGCTACTTTATCAGCAACTCTAATTAATGAGGTTGGATCAGATACTCTACACTCTAAATAAATTGTAGGTACCTCTTCATACTTTATCATTCTTGCATGACCCATATGGATCAAGCCATCAGCTGCTAAAGCTTTTGCTTCTCCATATGCTAGGTCGCACGCTCCCCAGCAACTATCTATAGATATGATCGCCTCTACATTCTTAGTCTTCAGATGTCTAACTACCTCTGGGATCATTGAACGTAAACCTAGAGGTACTTGAACTAATACTCTCTTAATCTTGTAATTTTCTATCCATTGATCTAGTTGGTCGAACTCGATCTTGTACACTCCATCTAAATGTACAACAACCTATTAAAAAAGAATATTTATCTACAATCAATAATCGCTGAGAATCAAGTTTTTAATATACTGAGAAGAGTAAGGTTTATGAAGAGTCTTCATGGAGTCATCACAATTACTCAATAAATTCTATGAGAAGCTTCAGATTGCTATAGCTCGCAACCTAATTCTTGGTAAAGGACTAGATGTAAGTAGATTGAAGAATATTTTAGCAGTTGACTCAGCTTATAGAGATGGTGAGTTGATGGTTACGGCTGGAATAATATGGGATGTGGAAGGAGAAGAAATGATAAAAGAATCATACATTATATCTAAACCTACTTACTCTTACATTCCAGGGCTACTATATGTTAGGGAAGCTCCTGCAATACTTGAGCTTGTGGAGAAGATCGATTATCCATGGGATCTACTTTTAGTAGATGGGCACGGCATCCTCCATCCTCGTAGAGCAGGTCTAGCTGTAGTAGTAGGATTTATACTGGATAAGCCAGTAGTCGGAGTAGCTAAAAAGCTCTTGGTTGGGAAAGAAGTTGGAGAAGGTAGAGAAGGTCCAATATATTTAGATGGAGAGCTCTCTGGATACTGGTTTAAAGATGAAAAGAAGTTTTATGTTAGCCCTGGATATAAAGTTAGAGTAGAAGATATAGTTGGGGTAATTAGATTGTTGGGAGGTAGGTATCCTAAGCCTTTAGAGATCGCAGATAAGTTAGCGCGTAAAAAGATTAGTGGAGTTTAGGATGTCTAGATCTCGACTTCACTTAGCTTAGATTTAGTTCTCTCTGCAGCGATCGTGCTTGCTTCAGCTAGTATCTTCTCTGCTTCTTCATCTACTGAAGGTCTCACTCCAGTTGTTTCTTGAAATGTTCCAAGTTGTACCGCTACCTCATCAAATATATCCATTATATTATTTAAGTTACCAGATAGCTCTGGCGCTATACCTCTAACGTCTTTACCAACTTGTATCAATACTTCTTTCAGCGGTGTTAGAACATCTACGATCTCATCAAAGTCTTTAGCGGTCTGTATTCTATGGATTACTCCTTCAAGCGATAATTCACTATGTATAGCTTTTCTAAGCATCTTTCTAAGTTCTGCTAATTCATTGGCATACATTACTGCTCTTTCTTTATCTCTTTCAGATTGAGCTTTTACGATAGCTTCGAATAGCTCTTTATTTCTAGCTTCAAGTACTCTTACTCTATTGCTAAGTCTACTCTTAACTACTTCAAGTCTCCCTACTGCTTCTTCAAGCCTCTTAGATAGAGGCTGAACAACTTTAACATCTTTCTTCTTGAATAACCACCACATCTGCAGAAATCTATTGGTCCGTAAGAATAAATCTTATTCCAAATCTCTTCAAATTTATCTTAGCTGAGATTATCTATGTAGATACTTTGAGATTCCCTATCTTTTATACCTAGGTTTAAGACCCCAGCTAACAGCTTTCTCGGGAATTATTTTTATGATTGGTGCATCTCCTTCTTCTATAGGACCATAGGGTTCTCTCTCATAGTATGGGAACTTTCTCGTTAAGAGCTGAGCAACTCTCCTAAATTCTTCCCCTCTCTCCAGTATCTCTGCTCTCCCCTGGATCATTATCCCCTTATTCTTTCCCCAAGGCTCACCGTACTCATCTACTATTACAGCTACTTTATTATTATGCTCTATATTCTTGAGCTTCTTAGTTCCATAATCTGTTACTGCATAAAGGTATCCATTATCGTAAACATGACATAGAGGAACTACATGTGGATACCCTTCTTTACTAATAGATGAAAACCTCATAACTCTAGCTTTATTGATAAATCTAGCTTCATAATCTTTAAATTCGTAAACCATGCTTCACCACCTTATAATATTCTCAACTTATAAATAAGCTTCATCATGATAGAATGATTAATCTTGTTAAAAATTATGTAAATTACTATATTATGGTGTGTTATATCTGTTTAAGGAGTGGAGGAGCTTATTGACTACATGTTAGAGGCAATACTATATGTCTTTCCAGCTTACGTTGCCAATGCTACTCCAGTTGTAACTGTAAGACTTCTAGGTAAATCTACTCCTCTTGATATGGGTTTAAGAGCTTGGGATGGTAGGAGGATTTTAGGAGATGGAAAGACTGTAGAAGGATTATTATCTGGAGTTGTAGCTGGATCATCTATAGGTCTCCTCATATACTATTTTGTAAACTTATTCCGTAGTGTTTCTGAACCATTCATTCTAGCTCTCGGAGCAATGGTCGGCGATATCTTCGGCTCATTTATTAAGAGAAGGATAGGTTTAGAGAGAGGTAGATCTCTACCTCTACTCGATCAACTTGGATTTCTTCTATTTTCACTAATATTCTCATCTCTAATATATGGTCTACCTAGATGGATGAAGCTCGACGTATTCTTGATACTCTTAATTATCACATTTATTTTACATATATCGACAAACTATGTAGCGTACATCTTAGGCTTAAAAAATAGACCATATTAAGAAGAGGTCATAGGTCTTAAGATAAATAGCATCAGTAATGCTACCATCAATATACCGTAAATTACGTAGAATAAGAGACGCCCTCTCTTCTCTTTCTTCTTATAATCTTCAAAAACTTGTCTACACTTATCTGAGCAGAATTCTTCATCTGGAGGAATAGCTCTTGCACATATCTTACAATGCCTATGATCTACTATCTTCGGTCTCTCAAATTTCTTATGGCTCAAGGCAAATATTGAATAGAATTCTGCAATATTTATTTTTACCCATATTCGAAAAGGTAATACTCTAATCTTAATATTCAAAGGACGTGAATAAGTTATTTTAAATGTTTAGTGTGTTTCTGGTCGGCTTCTACACGATAAGGTCTACTCGCATGATATTCAAAGTCTACATTAGATTCAAGATCAACAATCCATGTTCCTCCTCTATGATATGTTTATATTCTAATCAAGATCTTAGCATTCTGTGAGATTTTTGATAGAATCATATCTTCTAGATGAACGATATTGGGGTAAAGCTGTAAATAATGCTGTAACTATTGTTAAGACCGATCAGCTGGAGATAGGGATCTTAGAAATCTCTCCAGGAGTTAGGTTGCCCAAGGAAGGGTATAGTGTTCATGGAGAGAATGATGAATTCTCGTACGTAGTCTCTGGAGAGGTTGTTTTTGGAACAGATAAAGAATCCCTCAAGCTGGTTGAAGGCTCCTTCCTATACAATAAGAAGGGGACACCACATTACGTTATAAATATTAAAGATAAGCCTGCTAGAGTTCTATGGATACTCTCTCCTCCAAGGTGAATAGAGTAAGATGTTCATTCAAAGAGTAAATAATGTTAGAAGACTCATGGAAAGATTAAACCTAGACGCCATCATGTTGACATCTGAGTCTAACATGCTTTATACTTCAGGTTATAGTGGGATCTCTCTTGAGAGATTAATCTCACTGCTAATACTTAGAGAGTATGATAGAGTATTTCTAGTGATTCCTAAGTTGGAAGAGAAGCGTGCTGAAGAGAACTGTAAGTTAGAAGATGTTGAGCTACTAAGTTATAGTGATGTTGAAGATCCTTTAACCATACTTAAAGAGATATTCTCGAGATATAGGTTAGTCAACGTAGGCGTCGAGGGCGTTATCCAGTTTAAATTCATCCATCCATTACTTAGCAAAATATCTAATCTTAAAGTATCTTTGATCGATGATTTAATGTATTCTTTGAGAATTGTTAAAGATTCTCAAGAGATTGATAAGATGAAGAAAGCGGCTGAAATTAATAATAGGTTAATGGTTGAAGCTATTCAAGAGTTGAGACCAGGTATCTCTGAGAAGAGCTTCATGGCTTTTATAAAGAATCGTGCTTTTGAGCTTGGTGCAGATGAGGTCCCGTTTACACTAGTTCAGAGCGGTGTAAATTCAGCCTTACCTCATCAAGAGCCTACGAGCAAGATAATCAGTAAAGATGATGTAGTTGTTCTTGATGTAGGAGTCAGATACGAGGGGTACTATTCAGATATAACGAGAACTATCGTCTGTGGTCGCCCGTCAAGTAGACATCTAGAAATATTCAACATAGTTTTGAATTCGCAACAAAAATCGTTGAATAATATTAGACAAGGAGTTAAAGCTGAAGAAATCGATATGTGTGCACGTGGGGTTATCGAATCAGCTGGATATGGTGAATATTTTATACATAGGACTGGGCATGGGATTGGGCTTGAGGTCCATGAACCACCGTACATAAAGATTGGAAATACTCAGAGATTGGAAGAGGGTATGGCTTTCACAGTGGAGCCCGGGATCTATCTACCAGGATATTTCGGCGTAAGGATAGAAGATAATGTAATAGTGAGAAGAGAAGGATGTATTAATCTAACCAATCTTGCTAAATCTCTTTATCCAGAAGATTATACTTTGTAGAATAGTGGTTTCCAATCTATAACGAGAACATACATCTATTATTCATAGAGCCAACATCTTACA
>JANXDW010000049.1 GCA_025058515.1 Aigarchaeota archaeon | reverse complement strand
GAGAGCCTAAGCCAGATGAAGTGAGTGAAGATTTTAAGAAGTATGTTTACGCTGTAACAGAGTTGATGGATCTAAGACTTAACCACTATTACCAGATGTTCTTTGATAGTGAGATATTTCTAGAGAGGACGAGAGGTATCGGGGTATTGAAGAGAGAGGATGCGGTAAAGCTTGGGGTTGTAGGCACTACTTTAAGAGCATCTAACGTTAAATACGATACTAGGGTACACGATCCATATGATGCGTATCCTAACATCAGGTTCGAGGTACCTGTTAGAGTTGAAGGAGATTGTTATGCTAGAGCGATGATAGGATTTCAAGAGATAAGAGAAAGTCTTAAGATTATTAGGCAAGCTGTAGAGCAGATGCCTGAAGGACCTGTAAAGGTTAAGCAACATCCTCTGGTTATCAAGGTTCCTAAAGGTGAGTCTATCGCAAGAGCTGAAGCAGCGAGGGGTGAGATAATCTACTACCTTGTCAGCGATGGAACTGATAAACCATATAGGCTGAGGATGATAACTCCGAGTTTTAGACTTCTCCCAGCTCTTAAACATCTAGCGATAGGGAAGAGGATAGCAGATATACCTCCAATATACTGGAGCTTAAACTACTGGCCAGTAGAAGCAGATAGATAACTCTAAAAATATCGAGATCCTCTAATCCTCTCTAAGAGATTAAGGCTTAGCTACTTTACATACTTTCTTACCTAGATCTAAAATCTATTTCGAGAATATCTAACCATCTCTATAATCCTTTGATAATTCTGACCATGTAGATGAGTATACAGAGATATCTAACTCTTTATTTTTTAAGAAGATGAAGTAGATAGATAAATTTCAAGTTTAATGTATCTGCGGGGGGTGGGATTTGAACCCACGAACCCCTACGGGATTCCCCATTTTAATTCAGGGTCTCTCAACTTAGAGATATTTCAAGGTCTATCCTATATTCAAAGCTCCTAAGCCCTGCGCCTTTGACCAGACTTGGCTACCCCCGCCTAAGCAAACATACATTAAGCTAATTTTTAGGTTTTAAATTCAGTTGTACAAATGGTTTTAATCATCTCTTTTTCATCCTCAGATATAGGGTTTTCTCTTGATATGTTCGTTATACCTGTCTTTCTATATACAGATTAGGGGGTGGACATTTGGGATCTTAGAGAGATGGTAGTTATTGTAGATTTAGTTGGCTTACTGTAGTATCTAGGGAGGTTTACTAAGATACGAGATATGACTTTAATATGAATGTAAGTGGAAAATTATCCTTATCAAGTTATTTTGATGATCTGTTTTACAAGTTGGTCTATTTCTTGAAGTTCGTTGCTTAGATGCTTCTTTATCTCAGCTCTAATCTTTCCAATAGACTTATACTTACTCGTTAGAGCTGGTAGTATCTTTGCTACTTTTTCATGACATTCTCTACCAATCTGGGAGAGACGTTGATGGATATGATTACTTGGATCGAACCTTGGAATAGGAAGCTCCAAAGGCTTCTTAACTATATGACGTTCACCAAATGCACCCCTGGCTTGCATAGGTTTAATCATCTCATCTACTATAGGTGAATTAAGTATAGCGGATAAGTAATACGCTTCTGCTTCATCGTCTGTCTCCATCCAATATGTTGTCCAATCTGCAATTGTTCCATTAACTTTTACCTTTATCCCATCTATCTTCAAGACTATAGGCTTATTCTCTACGACACATGAAACAAGATAAGTTCCAGAAGTATTGTAAAGAATTTTAAATCTCCTTTTAGGATTCTGAACTGTTAATTTTCCTCGATAATCCAACCAATCATAGATATTTCCACGTTCAATTTTATCCGCACGTTTCTCTTGCCAGATACTTTCTGCTTTAGTAAGCCATTTAGCCAATCCATTATATTTTTTCCGTAAAGCCTCATCTCTCGTAATCATCCTATATCCTTCACCAAACTCCTCTATAGGTAGAACTGCTAAGTAAGTCCCCACTAATCCGAATGGAACAAGCTCCGAACCTGAAACAACAGCATATAGAAACTTTGACTCAATATTTCCAGATAGTTTCACGTCTTCGTATCCAGACTTAGCTCTCTCGATAGCTCTCTTAGATGTCCTAACATACGGAAATGCTGGATCTATCCCAAGCTTCGGATGCTTAACAATCTCAATACACCACAAAGATTTAGGATAGATTGTAGCTCCATTTTTGAATACATTATAGTATTCGCTCCTACTTACACCAACTTCTATCTCAACCTCTTTTCCTTCTTCACCTAAAAATGTACGTTCTCCAATGTTTTTCAACTCAAACTTTGTATGTTTTACATTAAGCTTTAAAAAAGCCTTCACTAATTCTTCATTCTTTCTATCAAGCTCGCCATAGATTATAGTTCCCTTTATGGGGTAAGTAGACTCTTCGCCTAATCTACTAAAGATAACACATGATGGTACGTTAAATAGTGGTTTCACATCTTCTAAGTCAATAACTCTAATTACGCTTAGCTTGGGCTTCTTTAAGAGAGATGCCCTGAAATTATGATGTTGATCAGCTACGAATACGCTTCTCGGCATTACGAAGGCTATCGTACCATCCTCTTTCAAGTATAGCTCAGCAGATCTGACAAAGAACAATGTCGCCAACTCCATCTGAGTTATAAGCTCTACTTTCTCAGAATCTAGTAACCCATACTCCTTTATTATTAGATCTTTGAGAAACTTCTGATACATTACATCCTTGATATATCTATAGGAAAGCCAAGGAGGGTTCCCTACTATTACATCGAATTTCTTTTTTGAAAATAAGATAGGCTTATAGTAATTTTTTAAGATGAACCCCCAAACAATATCTTTCCCAGCTTTTATCAATTCAGCCATATTCTGAGCAGTATAATGTAGAGTTTGGAGATCAATCTCAGAAAGCTTATCCCTTAAACCGTAAGAGCTCATGTGAAGATCAAATAACTCAAGTGAGTCGGGAGCACCCTCAGCTATAGATTCAGCATAATCTCTAACAGCATCTATGACTAGATCGCATAGAAATGGATTATAAGCTAAGCTAGATGGTAGGAGAAATCTTTTCGATCCTTCCACGTCGATGGGGTATGCTTGGCCTCCATGAACCAGAACCTCCTCCTGCAGAAGCTTAATCGAGTTAGATAGATAGACGGGTATTATCAGATCTTTCTCACGTGCTTCAAGGAGCTCTCTCCCGATAGTAGTTAGATATGTCGCTCTAGCGATGATCACGGCCAGAGGATGTATATCAATACCTATAACATTCTCTAAAATATGTTCAAGAAGTTGTTGGGGGGTTAAGTCTTTTATCATTCTCTTCTTATAGGTGATGGCCATGGCTAGAAAGGTTCCCGAACCACATGCGGGATCGAGAACACTCTTATAAGGATTATCAGCTAAGACATCATTGACAATCATCTCAGCAAGCCAATCAGGAGTATAATACTCACCCAAATCATGTCTAGCTTCAGGATCCACCAACCCTTGATATAGCTCCTTAAACACATCGATAGTTACAGATGATAAATCGTAAGAGCTTAGTTTAGAGATCAGAGTTCTAGTAGCCTCAAGTCCTTCTTCGACTCTATGAACCCATGAGAAGAAATCTTCTTCAATGAAATTTGTGATACGCCATCGTCTAAAGACAGACCCATTGAGAATATTTGTGATCTCATCTCTTGAGATGGGTAAAGCACCACCTGAATATGAAGCATATACAACAAGTTTAGCTAGAGTCGCTAGATACGTATGTCTAAGATAAAGCTCTTCACTTGCAACCTCACTTCCATAGACAATTCTGAGATGGGAATCCCACTGTGTATAGAGAGTAGACATCTTACTCCTAGCTTTTTCCCACCCCTTCCACAACAATTTCATAACCTCATCGAATACCTTACTACCAACACCAAACTCTTTAGCAAATTCATCAGGATCTATTGTCTTAAGTTCAGATGATGCAACAACAATATACCGATTAAGCCATTGGTAAGCTTCAGAAGTAGAAAGCTCACGTAAATCAGCTTGATCTATATCTTCCAACATAACTTGTTCACTAGCTACTGGTCCAGCTAAGGTAACAGTTCTAGGCTTATACACGACAAACTTTAATCCGTCAGTAGCTACAGCAGTAAACTTTCCTCTCTTCTGCCTTCTCTCAGCTTGAATAGACCATAGACCCGCAACATATTTCTTAAGTTGATTCTCAGCCTCTTCTAAATGCTTGTCATCCAATGTCTTCTCAAACTCGATTATAAGATTACCGAAAAGAGAGTCAGGTCTACCTCTAACAACCCTACCATGACCAATATACTTAACATACTTTTCAAGATCTGGATAAAATCCTCCTAGAAAACCTACATCAATCTCAGGGAAAGCCCTCCTAATAAAATCCCTAAACCTGTCGGCCTTAGTATCCTCATTCTCAGCAAATCTCACTGCATCTAAATACCATCTTAAGAGCTCTTCAAAATCATCAACCTTCTCTTGCACATGAATAATTAAAAGATACCAGATAATTAAATCTTTACAGAAATGATAGATTATTTTATGTTGTAGGCATGGTTAAGCTCTATCTACAACATTCTCTGATCATCTCCAATATTCTGAAAGGTATTATCGGTTTAAGATTCCTCAAAGCTTTCCCATGATTCTTCAAAATACTTTCAACGTTTAGGATGTATCTTGGGAATAAGGGTAGGTCTGGTCTCAGCTTAAACTTTTCATATAACCCGTCCGAGACATAATCTCCATGACGAGCATGAGTCTCACCGAATATTTCTGCTTAACTCCAGCTCCTAATTTTGCAATAACTACATTTAACCTTCCCTACATCGTATCGATCCTCAGATACCTCTAAGGCCACAATAAGTTCTTTTATAACTACAATTTTTCTGATTACCCCTTATCTCTTTACAGTATTCTTATAATTCCCTCTGCACTGAATTTAAAAATCACTTAAGAGTGTTTTACCAGAATTATCATCGAAGAAAAAATCTGTGGGTTGAAGATTAAAATCACCATAACTTTAAAGGTTTAAAGTAATTCGCAGAATTGAGATTAAGCTTTTAGCCACATGGGTATTCTAATACTATTTTATAGAAATTCTCTCTGTATTTTATTATTACTGATTCTTTTAAGAATTTATCTAAGTATGTTTTAGGGATCTTCTCGATATCTTGTATAGATATTGTAAGTATTGCAGGCTCTGGAAGCGTCCACACATATTCTTCAGTCATATCAACCCCATATAGTTCATGAATCTTCTTGAGATGTTCTTCATACTTTACATCAGCCTCCTTCAACTTCTCTTCAATATTCAATCCCATCTCTAAGAGAGT
Source organism: Aigarchaeota archaeon (assembly GCA_025058515.1). Classification (GTDB taxonomy): domain Archaea; phylum Thermoproteota; class Nitrososphaeria_A; order Caldarchaeales; family Wolframiiraptoraceae; genus Geocrenenecus. The sequence goes on along the minus strand of JANXDW010000049.1, from coordinate 62,527 downwards.
TTCCTCTAAGAGAACATCCCTCTCTAAGAAGACACCTTCTTTACATCTCCATATTTTTATCCTAATATATTCTGGTAAACCCTCTATAGCTATCGACATCCTCTAGGATAGTGGATATTTCGTAGAATATAGATTTAACTAGTATAAACATTTTCTTCAAGAATCATGACTTCTAATGTTGATTAGAGAAATTTCAAGATATCTCGAAACTTTTAATAAGATCACATCCTAAGGAGGAGGCGACTTGGAGAAGAAGAGTATAACTCTAGCATCAATGTTTGCTTCTCTATACGCTGTTTTAGTTGTAGCTCTCGCTCCAGTGAGCTTCCTACCACTACAAGTTAGATTCGCAGATGCATTAATTCCACTAAGTATTATCTATGGATGGACTGCTATCATCGGGTTAACTATAGGATGTATGATATCAAATTTCATCGCAGGACAAGTATTCTTTGGAGGATGGACAATAATTGATACCTTAGGAGGAGCTTTAGCAAACTTCATAGCATGCTACATAGGTTGGAAGATCTGCTTAAAACATACGAGAAGATACTTTATCACCACTACATCGATACAATCGATAATCATATCATTTATCGTTGGAACATATTTATGGTATATCTTCGGTTCTCCAGAATACTATAATGTTTACACATTCATCCTCCCAGGTCTACCAGCATTCTGGATAACTATATTCATCGGAAGCTTCATCTCTATAGTACTTCTAGGCAACATCCTTCTCATAGCCATCTTAAAGTCTAAAATCTATCCTATAGAGAAAACTTAAAAAGCCTCTACCCATATTAAGACCGTAGATGTACTCTTATGAGATTATAGATCTAGCTCGTAAGAGAGATGTATTGAGGCTTAGTATAGAAGTCATTCGACAGAATATTCATTCAAGTAATTTAGAGATAAGTAATAAGCCATCTATCGGATGTAGGTCAAGCATATTATTAATACATTCAAGATATGTCTATACGAATATAGATGGTAAGAAGGTATTCAAGATGGAGAAGTTCATGGAGTTGGAAGAGTTTGTAAAGAAAAATTTAAGAGAATATTCAAGTAGAAGAAGTGATGCTTTCTGGGCTCTCCTGATAGGATTGACAGGAGTATTAGGATTGATTGCAATCAATATACCTAGGCTTAGAGATATCAAGAAGAGGGTTAAGCGTATGGTTGATGAAGATGGAGACATGGTATACGTTACAATGTCTAGTGAGGGGTTGATGATCCCATTACTGAAAATAAGTAGAAGTAATTATAAAATAATCATCTTCTCATCATTAGCTTCAGCTCTCAAGATCGCTGGATACTACATCATTAGATTAACCTATCCAGACTCATACAGTTCATGGGAAGAAGCATTAGGACTTGAACAGGACCCTAGAATAGAAGTAATCTCCGAGCCTGATAGATTAGTGAGCTGAAGATGGATTTTAAAGAGTTCTTTAAAGAAACCTCATTACTAGCATTATTAATGACCGGCCCCCCGATAATTTTACTTGTAACCTTTAAGCTCCTCGAGATTAAACCATTCTGGTTAATACTGATCCTATGGGCCATAATAGCAATATCGTGGATGTCCATCATAGTATTAATATACTATAAGAAGAGTTTAAAGAAGGTATTATCAAAGTCTTGAGAAGAGGTGATGATGTGAAGTTAAAGATAGCATTCCAAGGAGAGAGGGGAGCTTATAGTGAAGAAGCTGCGATCCAGTTCTTCGGTCAAGAAGTAGAATTCATCACATGTAGAGATATAACGAGTGTATTTAATTTAGTGGAGGCGGGGGGAGCAGACTACGGTGTAGTACCACTCGAGAACAGCATTGAAGGATCTATCAATGAAACCTACGACCTTCTTCTATCTACAAGTTTAAAGGTTTCAGGTGAAGTAAACCTTAAAGTAACCCATTGCTTGATAGCTCATCCAGAAGCAGATCCAATTAAGATAAAGAAGGTAATCTCTCATCCACAGGCTTTAGCACAGTGTAGGATATATCTTTTGAGTAAAAGGTTTGAGGTTGTGCCGAGCTACGATACTGCTGGAAGTGTAAGAAAGATATTTGAAGAGAAGCTTCTCGATACTGCTGCTATAGCTAGCGAGAGAGCCGCTCAGATTTACGGTATGAAGATCCTAGATAGGCAGATAGAAGATTATGGTAGAAATTATACAAGATTTCTAGTTATTGGAGAGAGGGATGCTGAACCAACTGGAGAAGATAAGACATCTATAATTTTCTCTCTACCTCATATTCCAGGCTCACTCTACCGTGCTCTAGAGGAGTTCGCTATTAGAGAAATAAATTTAACGAAGATAGAGTCTAGACCTACAAAGCATAGACCATTTGAATACTATTTTTACATAGATTTTGAAGGACATAGGAGGAACCCGATAATACAAGAAGCTTTAGATTCTTTAAGTAAAAAGACATTATTCCTGAAGGTTCTGGGTTCTTATCCAAGAGCAAAGATACAGTGAAACTTGTTTGAATAGATCATTTAAGAGCTGGGCTCTAATAGTTACTGGAGTTGCATGCGTGGGGAAAACATCCTTCGGCTCTAGATTAGCAGAACACTTAAAATTAGAATTCATCGATATTCCAAGATTTATTGAAGAGATGAAGCTTTACGAATACTTTGACGAGGATTCTAAAGAATATGTAGTAGATCTAAGGAGGCTATCGAATTGTTTAGGATCTTTTATTAGAGGCAAGCAATCCGTGATCGCTTCTATATATCCTATTAAACCTCGTAATATATCTATTAAACTTGTATTGGTTCTTAGACTTAGACCAGATGAGTTGATGAAGAGACTTCTCGAAAGAGGTTATCCAGAATGGAAGATAGCTGAGAATATCTCTGCAGAGATTATTGATAAACCTCTACATGAAGCGATAGTGAAGTATGGTAGAAGAAAGGTAGTCCAGTTAGATGTGACGGGTAAAGATCTAGAACGTTTATCCCGAGATGTTTCTCTAGCTATCAGCTCGATGAATATTAGAGATCTACATACAGACGTAGACTGGATTAGTGAACTAGAGAAGACAGACTATTTAACAGAGATCTTACAATTCTTAGCAAAAATTAAGTAACTAGTATAAAGAGAAAACCTTCTAAATACAATTGTAAAGAGTCCCTCTGAAAAGTCTATGAGAAATTCTAACAGTAGGGTTTCCAACAATCTTATGGAAAATTTTTACAATAGATTATTAGAATCTAGTTAAGTTTATAACCGAGTTAGCTTGACGATGTTCAGAAATGCTTATTGCTGTAGACCTAGATGGCGTGATCGCTAACTCTCTTAAAGTATTACTGGATGTTTGGAATGAAGAGACTGGTCAGAATATAAGATTTGAAGAGATAGATGAATGGTTCTTCTGGAAAAGATTAAACATCGATGAGAAAACTTTTCTTAAATTCCTAAATAGAGCATGGATTCGATGGACTGAGATACCTCCAACTGAAGATAAAATAAGAGAAAAACTCTTTAAACTAAGAAGTCTAGGTAGACTGGATATAGTGACAGCAAGGTCTAAGGAGACAGAGATCTATGCTTTAAACTGGTTAGCTAAACACGAGATACCATATGATAATTATGTATGGGTAAAAGATACAGAAGATAAAGCAGTACTAGAATATGATGTATATATTGATGATTCACCATTACTAGCGAGAGCATTAAAAGATAAAGAGAAGATCTTGCTCATTTATGATCAACCTTGGAATAGAGAGTTGGATGAAGGTAAAAACATCAAGAGGATAAAAGACCTAGATGAAGCTTATCAATATCTCATAAATAAGAAACATTTTAAATCTAGATACTAGAGAGTAGTAGTAGGTTGAAAGCTAACTATTTAAGTAAATCAGAAACAGTTAAACTTTTAAAAAAGTTAAAGGAAGTAGAGTGGCTCTCAAATATACTTGAAGATAATGTTAAGACAATTTTTAAGATAGAGGTTGATGATCTATCGATATACAAGATTGGAGGATTAGTTCTACTTGAGAAGTCAAATTTGCTTTTTCCAACTTTAAGAGAAGAGTTCAGCGGTAAGATACTGGACAACATGTCCTACATTATTGTAGATATGGGAGCTGTCTCTCATATAGTTAATGGAGCAGATGTAATGAGACCTGGAGTAAGAGAAGTACATGGAGTATTTAAGAAGGATAGCCTTCTTGTAGTTAGAGATGAGAGGAATAGGAAGCCTTTAGCAATAGTTAAGTTATTAGTAGATTATGAAGAATTTAGATCGATAGTTAAGGGGAAGGTTGCTAAGAACATCCACTACGTGAATGATAAGATTTGGAGTCTTTTAGAAGAAGTTAAGAATATGCTTGAACGTTAATTGTATCTTTTCTGTAGCAGTTGTAGTTACTTCCTCCAAAATTAAGAGTTATTAACCTCTGTGGTAATATTATTAACATGCATAGATTGGCCATAATCTTAGTTCTAGCAGTCTTGACGACCTCTGTAGGTTTGACCCCAGTTAACGGAGAAGCTTACAACGCAATACTAGAAGATGAGAATATTAGAATCTCCTTATACTATCCACCTGAAGTAAAGATCAGCTCATGTTATCTATTTAGGTTTGAAGCTCAAGCATTCAAAACTCTTACGATAGAAAAGATACAGGTAAAAATAAAACTGTATAGAGATGGAGTTACAGAGGTGCTCTACGATCGAGTTCTAATCGAGTCGCAAGTTGTTACAAGTAGTTGGACATATAGCAAGAACATTGAGATATGTATACCTACTCCACGTAGACCCGACCCATTCCTCGAAGGAAAGATCTACGCAGAATACAGTCTAGATGGTGGAGATGAAGAGACTCTCTCAACAGAATGGTATATGTCGACTGTGAGAGAGATGACGTATGATGAATTAGCCTCTAAGTTAAGTGAAGCTAGGAGAGAGATCAGAGATCTCGAGAAAAGAATTAGTAGCTTACAGTCTCTTATAGAGAATCTGAAGAATGAGCTGAGTAGCTTATCTAAAAGTTACAGTGAACTATCTTCTAACTATGGCTCTCTTAAAGATAACTACCTAAAGCTTCGAGAAGAATACAATCTAATTCAGCAGAAATATGGTAACCTAGAGAAAGAATACACAAAGTTGAATGAAGATTACAGACAATTGTTGATAGATTATGAGAAGCTTAGAACATCGTTTGATAATTTAATGAAGAATAATGAGAGGCTTCAATCAAACTACGATTCATTAAGAGAAGATTACCGCCTACTCTCTGAAGAGTATCATAAGCTTCGAGGTGTCCACCAAGACCTTTCAGAGAGATATAATGATCTCAAAAGTAGATATGAGGGGAGCATCAGTACTATAGGTCGACTTGAAGAAACAATTGAAAATTTAGAAGAAACAGTTAAAGAAAAACAAAAACAAATAGATGAGCTTAACTTAGTCTACATATCTACATCCAATGAAAATACTTTGACTAAGAGTATTCTATATGCTCAGACAGCTGCTGTCGCAGCTGTAGGTGCAAGCTTATTTATAATGAATTTAAGAAAGAAGAAGATACCTCCACCTCCCCCATCTACCATTCAGCCTACCAATCCTTCTTCAGGAGAAGAGAAGATTGAAAATTCTAAAAATGGTAAAGCTCAGAAGATATTATCGGGTAGAAGGATAACTATACCGAAAGAAGCTGTAGAGAAGTTGAATATTAAAGAAGGCGGGAAGGTCGTCATCGAGATTTGCAATGACTATATTAAGGTAATCCCAGTTAAAGAAGAAATACCAGAAAGAAGAGAATAGACTAAGTGTTACTGAGAATGATAGAGAGTATTAAGAGAGTGTATATGCTAGATGTACAGGAAGAACTCTTAGAGAAAACCTATGAGAGAATACTTGAATTTATTGAGAACTCTAAGATTCTTGAATTTGAAGTAGAGGAGCTAGAAGATGTAGTGGAGGAGTTTTAGAGATGGTTGATCTAGCAAAAGCGACTATTAGAGAGATTCATCAGCATATTAAAAATCTCAAGATTAAGCCGACTAGGCTTATTGAAGAATCTCTTAAGAAGATTGATAGACTTGATAATACTCTAAAAATGTTTATCTACATTGCTAGAGAAGAAGCTTTAAGATATGCTGAAAGACTTGAGAGAGAACTTGAAGAAGGAATATGTCGTGGTCTTCTACATGGATTACCATTTGGTGTAAAAGATGCATTTTATACAGAGGATATGCCGACTACAGGTGGTTCAAAGATCTTAAAAGACTTTAAGCCTAGTAAAGATGCGGTAACTGTATCTAGATTAAAGGATGCTGGAGTAGTTATAATAGGTAAGACGAATATGCATGAATTTGCATTTGGAGTTACCAATAAGAATCCACATTATGGTTTTACTAGAAATCCATGGAATGTGGAGAGGATAAGTGGGGGGTCTAGTGGAGGGTCAGCTGTAGCGGTCTCTGTAGGGATATGTATTGGAGGACTTGGAACAGATACAGCTGGATCCATTAGGATACCTTCAGCCCTCTGCGGTGTAGTAGGATACAAGACAACATATGGTTTAATCAATTTAGAAGGAGTTATCCCATTATCGTGGAGCTTGGATACAGTTGGACCTATCGCTAAGAGTGTAGAAGATGTAGCGATAATATTAGATATATTAACAGATAAAAAACTCGATCTTACAAACATAACTGAAGAAAATACTAATAGTGAGTGGAGAATAGGGTTGCCGAGAAAGATTATTGAAAGGATGGTTTCTGAAGATGTTGAAGAAGTATTCTGGAAGTCCGTAGATAAGATAACCTCCTATGATACAAGATTGATCGAGATCGACCTTGACTGGTTTAAAGTTCTCTCAGATACAAGATACATCATAGTTCTATCAGAGTCAGCTGCATATCATTTAAAATGGTTAAGGAACAAGTTTAACGATTACGATCCAGATGTTGGAGGTAGAATACTCGGCGGTTTGTTCATCCCCGCTCCCGTATACATACGTGCTCAGAAAATTAGGAACACCTTGAAGAAAAAGTTCTTACATCTCATGGAGGAGAAAAAGTTAGATGGAATAATTCTTCCTACTGTTCCAATAGAAGCTCCTAGAGTAGAAGATGAAGAAGTTGTTATTAAAGGAGAGAAGATGGGTGTTAGGCGTGCATTATTATCTTTAACTGAAGCATTCAATTCTCTAGGCAACCCAGCAATCACTATCCCATGCGGCTTGACAGAGAACAAGCTCCCAGTAGGATTACAGATAGCTACTAAACCTAATCAAGATAAACTATTATTAAAGATAGCTAAACATTTTGAGAAGATAATAGGTAGACTGCCAGAACCACCGATTCTATCCTAACTACACTATGTAGAGAGAGATGCTGACTTCATGCTTGAGAAGATTTTGAGAAAGAGTAAACGAAAACATCTTTATCAAGTTAAATCGTAAACTAATTATAATAGTTTTAAGAAGTATTGACTGTATGCCCATGATTAGAGAGAAAGGATACTGGAATAAGATAGCTTTAGTAGATCTATCTAAGAGAACAGTAAAGTATCTTCAATTAAGTGAATCTATCTATGGAAAATTTATCGGTGGAGTTGGTCTAGGAGTTAAACTCTTAATAGATAATACTCCTCCTAGAGTAGATCCTCTATCGCCTGAGAACTTATTGATCTTTACCATAGGTCCAGTAGAAGGTCTAACCACACCGAGCGATGCAAGGATGTGCGCAGTCTTCAAATCTCCTCTAACAGGATTCTTCGGAGAATCATTTTGTGGAGGATATATTGGTGTAGAGTTGGCTAAAGCTGGTCTCGATGGATTTGTGGTAAGAGGATTATCTAGTAATCCTGTTTATTTACTTATTAAAGATGGAGTAGTAGAGATTAAAGACGCATCTCATCTATGGGGGCTTGATGCATATGAAACAGAAAAAGAATTATGGAGAGAACTTGGAGAGATAATGACTCTCACCATAGGACCAGCTGGAGAGAACTTAGTGAGATATGCATGCATAGTTCATGGACTCTATATGCATGAGAAGAAGAATTTTAGGGGAGGGTTCTTCGGTAGGACGGGTGGAGGAGCAGTAATGGGTAGCAAGAAGCTGAAGGCAATAGCTATACATGGAGAGTATAAGGTTGAGTCAACGATTACTGAGAACCTTAACGAGTTTAGGAGTAAAGTAACTAAACTAGCTAGAGAGAAACTCCAAGGACTTACAAAATTCGGTACTTCAGCTATAATGTCTTTAACAAATACAACAGGCTCTCTACCTACAAGATATTATGAAGGGGGAAGTTTCCAAGGATATGAAAAAGTAGGACCTGAGACATTCAATAAAATTTACGTAAAGAAGAAGGCTACATGTTACTTCTGCCCAGTTGCTTGTGGGAGACATTCAGAGATATCGGGTGAAACAGGAGTCGTAGGACCAGAATATGAAACGCTTTTCGCTCTCGGTCCACTTACATATGTTGATAATCTAGAACTTATTATTAAAGCGAATAATATAGCAAATAAGCTGGGGATGGATACAATATCTGCAGGGAATGCTGTAGCTTTCGCTATGTACTTAGTTGAGAAGGGCTTGCTTACAGATGGATGGTTAAAGTTTGGAGATGGTGATGCTATGTTGAAGATGTTTGAGATGATCGCTTATAGGAGAGGTTTAGGAGATGTTCTCGCAGAAGGTGTTAAGAGAGCTGCAGAGATACTTAAAGCTGAGAAACATGCTGTACATGTAAAAGGCTTAGAGTTTCCAGGATATGATCCTAGAGCTCTCAAAGGTGTGGCCCTAGCATATGGTGTCTCAGCACGTGGTGCATGTCATCTAAGGCATGTCGCATATAGACCTAACCTCGTCGGAATACATCCATTCAACCCAGATGTTAAGGTTAATAGATTCTCATATGATGGGCACGTAGAATATGTATTAGAGTTAGAAGATTTCTACGCTATCATCGATAGCTTGATATTATGCAAGTTCTACGCACTTCCAGTAATTGGACCACTACTATGGAAAGAAGTTGCTGAGATCTACTATATTGCTACTGGTAAGAAGGTTAGCCCAAGCGATTTAAGAAAGAATGGAGAGGTTATAAACAATCTAATTAGGTTATACAATATAAGAGAAGGGTTAAAGAAAGAAGATGACATGCTTCCAGAAAGAATCTTTTCCGAGCCTTTGAAGTTTGGGGGCTCATCTAACGAAAAGGTAAACCGGGATGATTACTTGAAGATGTTAGAGGATTATTATAGATTAAGAGGGTGGAGTATTGATGGAGTACCAACAAGTGGGAAGATTAGAGAACTGGATCTCTTAGATTATCTCGATTTAATCCAACGCTAGATAACTCTAGTAATGTATTCGAGATGATCCTCGCTCCTAGAATAACATCATCTATACTTATCTTCTCGTAGCGAGTATGAGCTAGCTTAGAATCTCCAGGTCCAAAACCAGCAATACTCTTAGAGATATCTACAAGTGTATTCATATCGCTCGTACCCGTCTTCTTAACTATCCTCGGCTTCATACCCATCTTTAAGAAACTCTTTACCAACGCTCTAACAACTTCTACATTCACACTAACTTCAACAGGTTTATCTATGCTACCAATTTGAAGTTCAATTCCAGTTACTCTTGCAAAACTCTCAAGTTCTTCAATAATATCTCTAGAATTAAATCTTGGAGGATATCTTATATTGATGTAGGCTTCCCCCGTCTCTGGTAGGCTTCCAAACCATTCTCCAGCTCTAATAAATGTTACAGCATAAGATACTTCTTCATAGCTTGCCCCATTAAATCTATTCTTTAATAGATCTATGAATTGGAGTAGCTTGTCTAAAGCTGACTCACCTATATATGGGGCAGAGCTATGCCCACCGATAGTATTCGATGAGATTCGGAGAGAGATACTTCCACGGTAAGCTATAGCTATCCCTAAGTTTGTAGGTTCACCGACTATAATATGATCAGCCTTAAAATTATTCTCTACTAGATGCCTTGCACCTAATCCGCTACCTTCTTCTTGGACCAAGCCTGCAACGTATACTCTAGAGTTAGATCTTTCAAAACTACCCCATACGGCTCCTAGAATAAAAGCTGCTAGAGGACCTCTTGCATCAACGGCTCCTCTACCCCAAACTGTATCTCCATCTATCTTTACATCCAACTCTCCGGGGACCGTATCTAGATGGCTTGCTAAGAGTATTGTTCTGTTACCTGAACCGCATCTGAGAAATATGTTTCCCACTTCATCTATGTAGAATTCATCGTATCCAAGTTCATTCGACCACTTTCTCAGTACAGGTTCTAACCTATACTCATGTCCAGTAGGAGCATATGTCTTCACTAGATCTATGAGGAGATTCTTAGCTTTGATAATATTATCTTCAGACATTTCATAAACCTCTTAAATATGATGTTTAATATCTATTGATAAGAAATACTTGGTCAAGATAAAGTTATTGTTTTATATTCTTGATAGTCAGTTCGATCATCAATCTAGCTAGATCTTTTCCTGTTACTCTAACCGTATTTCTAAACTCAGGTATAGCGTTTACCTCGCTAATAAAGTATCTTCCATCTTTTGATTCTAGTATATCGATACCGAGGATCCCGCCACCCATAACATCTCCAGACCTCTTAACTAATTCTATCAACTCATTACTTAGTTCAGCTTCTACTGCTACTCCACCTAATGCTGTATTGGTCTTCCAACTATTGCTTACTCTATATATTGCTGCTGGAACCTCTTCCCAGAAGTAGAATGCTCTAATATCTCTACTCGGTTTATCAATGTATTCTTGTAGATAGTGTACTTTAAAGTATGGGCTCTGCATGTATTCTCTAAAATCTAATATCTCTAGTAGACTATCTTTATCTAATGCTCTACTCACCATTCTACCCCAGCTACCAAATATTGGCTTAACTATTAATGGGTACCCGAGCTTCTCGGCAATATTTAAACAAGTTTCTCTATTGAAAGAGACAGCGGTCTTAGGGACAGGTATCTTATTTCTAGAGAGTTTAAGTGTTGTATACAGTTTATCTTCACAATCTCTTATGATATTGAAACTATTTACTACAGTTACCCCTTGTTCTTCTAGGATAGCTGTAGATGCTAGTGCTCTATAGAAGCTAACACATCTTTGGATTGCGAAGTCGAGTTCACTGAAGCCATTTGGTTCAGTCAACCAGAATACTTTCCTATTTACTTGTATGGGTACTAGATCATGCCCAAGCTTCTTGACAGCATCAATTAAAGCTCTCTCTTCCCATCTAATAAGATCATATACTATCCCGATCTTCATCAGACACAAGAAATAAATCTAACGATTTTTATAAATATGATCCTACATATGTACGATATTCTAATTTTAAATTAACTAAATAGAATTGAATTCTTCGATAAACATAATTTACTTAACTTTTTTCGTAGAGGTGATTCAATCCACGAAGATAGAATTTTCTAGATAGATCATGTATCTATTGCCCCCAGTCTTCTGAGACTTCTTCAGCTTGTTTGAGTTTGTAGTTTCCTACTTCATCTATCTCAAGTTCAAGCTGACCACCACATTCATCGTGTTCAAAGAGTTCTCCAGACATCGCATCATCCGGTATCGACATCAATCCACCACATATTGGGCACTCTAACTTTCTCAAATCACTCAAACCTCGAGACTAGGTTCACTCGAGAGGTATTTTACTATATCTTTCATAGACTATAGAGATACTATCATAAAATAGGTAAAACTCGAGTTCTTTAATTGGATGACCGGATAAGATTTATAAAGACTGTAAAGATGGTTTCTTTAGACGATGACGGGACTATGCTGAAACAGAGATTTCACGAGATATGGTATGTAGGAAAATTAGATGAAGATGGAGTTAACACCATTGTCGATCAAATGTCCAATGTATTCATTAAAGTTAAGGATAGAGTTAGACTTAGATTCTACCTAGATAATCAAAATGATCTTTCCTATATTGCAAGCTGTAGAAGAATATTAACAGAGAACATAGCTTTAAGTATAGTTATAGAAGATAAACCTTTAGATGATTTAAAGAAAGATATCGAGACTGTTAAAGATGAGGTTGTACTGATATGTAATAAATTCGATCTAGGGGAGATTAATAATGAGAAGGTCAGGCTCGTGGAGGTGTAGAGATTGCATTCAGGTAAGATCGATATAATCTTAACAACAGATAGGTCTATGATGTCGAACCATCATGGTAAAGAGTTCTTAGGATTTATGACTACCGGTCCACCGATATCTATGCCTGAGAGCCTCTGGATGTGGATTGCTGCACCTAAGATGAAGGTTGATGAGTTCGGAAGACCTTGGCAAGCACCTTATGCTTTAAGAAAACTTGAAGCACTACTCATAGACCATGGATACAATGCTTCAGTAATAGATCCAGACTACGTAGATCGGTATCTATTGAATGCTAAAGTATTGATGTTAAGTCATCATGATTATTTTGCTCTCTGCCCACCTAGTAGTGAGTGGTGGGTTATCACAAAGAAAGAACCAGTAAATGCTAGAAGTTTTAAGAAGTTTATGAATAGTCTTCCAATTAGAGAAGCTAAGAAGAATGGTTTAAAGATAATTGTTGGAGGACCATCTGCATGGCAGTGGCTTTACAATATTGATCTATGGAGTAGTTGGATGGTTGATACTGTTGTAGATGGAGAAGGAGAAAGAATAGTACTAGACTTAATTGAGAGAGTTTACAATGGTGAACCGTTACCGAGGTACGTATTCGTAGGTCCTAAAGATGTACCGACACTAGACGAGATCCATCCAATTAAATATGCTAGTGTTAATGGGTTGGTTGAGATCATGCGTGGATGTCCAAGAAGATGTAAATTCTGCTCTGTTACTCTTAGAGCCCTCCGATACATACCTCTAGAAAAGATAGAAGAGGAAATGATGGTAAATGTTCGAAATGGTGTAAAGAACGGCATACTCCATTCTGAAGACGTACTACTCTATGGTGCTAGAGGATTAAACCTAAATCCAGAAGCATTGATAAAACTTCATGAACTTGCTAGAAAACATCTTAGAGAGATTGCTTGGAGTCATGCAGCTTTAGCAACAATAAAGAATGCTGAGGATGATTACAGATTGATATCGAGAATTATGGAGATCGTCAAAAGTAATGAAGTCCAGAATTATCTAGGAGTTGAAGTAGGCCTAGAGACAGGTTCTCCTAGACTGGTTAAGAAGATAATGCCTGCAAAATCTCAACCATATTCTCCTGAGAGGTGGCCCGAGGTAGTAGAAGATGCATTCTCCATAATGCATGAAAACCATATTGTTCCAGCGGCTACAGTGATTTTAGGTCTTCCAGATGAAACCCCTGAAGACTTAATGTTGACTGCTGAACTTATAGATAGGCTTAACCCTTATAGAAGCTTGATCGTCCCAATGTTCTTCGTCCCGATGGGGTTACTGAAGAATAAAGATTGGTTTACAGAAGTTAAGGTAAAAGATGAGCATATAGAGGTCATGCGTAGATGTCTATGGCATTCTATACGTTGGGCTGAAGATATCATAAATAGATTCTACTTGAAAAATCCTTCACAAGCACCTTTGAGATTCTTAATTAAAGTATTTTTAAGATATGTGAAATGGAAGGGTAAGAGTGTTGAGAAGAGTCTTGGATTGAGACCTACTGAAGCTCCGATAACACCTATTACAAAATAGATTCAGTTAATTTCTTCCAGATGATTAAAAGAACAATATGATATTGGGGATTACTATACATCTATTAACATGAGTTTATGAAGAGAAGTTAGAGTGTTATCTTTGTTCCAAGGTCTTCTTCTAATACCATTAATGGGTCTTGGATAAGTCCTGAAGATATTACTGCTTCTCCAACTCCACTCTGAACAGCTTTTGCACACATTAATACTTTTCTATTCATTCCGTAACCTATCTTCGATTGAATTACTTCTACATCGCATGCTCTAATATTCTTAATTATCTTACCATCAACTATTACTCCATCAACATCCGTGAGGACTACCAACTTATCTGCTTTAATAGATTCAGCTATCTTTGCAGAAACTTGATCAGCGTCAACGTTTAACATTTCTCCTTCTTCACCTAATGCTATCGGCGCTATCACAGGTAGATATCCGTAATCGATAAAATTAGATATAAGCCCTCCTTCAACTTCTTTGATCATTCCCGTATAACCTCCAGGAATAATCTTTTTCCTATTATTTTCATCTATTATTACTATCTTCTTTTTTCTCTCTGCTTTAATGAATCCTCCATCTACTCCAGTCAATCCAATAGCTTTCACCTTCATTTTGTTAAGTTTAGCTACTATGTCTTTGTTGATCCTTCCCGCCATAACCATTACGTAAACTTCAAGTTCTCTTTCATCTGTATATCTACTCCTTATCCCTTGTGGAGAGATGACGAACCTCGGCTGAACGCCCATGATCTTCTCATACCTAGTCACTGTATCTCCTCCACCATGAACTAGCACAAATCTCAATCCCTTAGAAACTCTACTACCAATACTTTCCAAGATGCTATCGATATTTTGTTCGAGAGCTCTTCCTCCAACCTTTACAACAATTAGTGACATAGCTTAAACTATTCTTCAAAATCCTAGAATATAACTTCTCCATCTTTAGTTGATTCTTTTTCATCAAGTAAACATATTTTTGAGTAAGCCTATTATATAAGCTGTTACCTTGGTCCACCGATGATTAGAGTAGGTATAGTTGGTGCAAGTGGGTATACTGGCGGCGAGCTCTTAAGATTGCTTGCACTACATCCAAGTGTTCAAGTAACAGTTGCAACTTCAAGAGAATTTACTGGAAAACCAATATCTTATGTACACATAAACTTGAGGAGATACTATCCAGACCTCAAATTTACTAATGTAGAGATAGATGCATTGACTTCAAGATGCGACCTCGTGTTTATTAATACTCCGCCTGGGATCTCTCAGAAGATTACACCAAACCTTATAGAAAGCGGGTTGAAGATCGTTGACCTCAGTCCAGATTTTAGACTTAAAAACATTGAAGAATATAGGAGATGGTATCAGATGGATCATGAAGCAGTAGACCTATTATCTAAAGCGGTTTACGGATTACCTGAGATACATAGAGATGAGATAAAGAATGCAGAACTAATTGCTTGTCCAGGATGTAATTCAACTGCATCGATTTTAGCTTTAACTCCTTTGATCGAATCTAATATTATAGATAAAGCTCACATAATAATAGATGTAAAAGCTGGGAGTAGTGAAGCAGGTCGTAAACCTAACCTCGGTTCACATCATCCTGAGAGAGCTAATGCTATGAGACCATACAGTGTTGAAGGTCATAGACATGTTGCTGAGATCTTACAAGAATTAAGCTTACTCTCGAAAGAAGAGATAAGGATAATGTTTGTACCCCATGCTGTTGGAGCAGTTAGGGGAGCATTAGCCACATGCTATACATGGTTAACTCAAGACGATGTAGATGAGAATATGCTTAGAAGAATATATGCGAAGAGATATGGGAGAGAACCATTTGTGAGAATAGTTGGAGAAGGATTATTCAAATATCCAGACCCGGTAAATGTTGTTGGTTCAAATTATGCAGATGTTAAAGCTACACAGTATGAGAAGAAAGGAGTAATAGCATTTTGCGCTATAGATAATCTAATCAAGGGAGCTGCAGGTCAAGCTATCCAATGTATGAATATTTTACTAAAGATAGATGAGAAGACTGGGCTTGAGGCTCCACCTCTAAGACCTATATAACTGTAGAAGAGACTGGATACGTATAGTAATTATTCTATATGCTATATGTTATTTTTTGATTTCTGCTTTAATGTATTTTGCTATTAGCTCGGGGACGTTTATCTTAGTTGCATTCATGAACCCTTTAAACTCAGGAACACCGTTAACCTCATTTACTAAATATCTTCCATCTTCAAGAAATACGTCTATAGCTAAGAAGTCTCCTCCAACTGCTTTAATAGTTCTATGTACTATATCTTCTAAGTCTGTATCTATTTTGTAGGGCTCCATTCTTGCACCTAGAGCTACATTACTCCTCCATTCTCCACCATTTGGAGTTCTCGTTACCGCTCCAACTATCTCATCACCTAATGTTAAAACCCTTATATCTCTTCTACCTTCTTTAATGTATCTCTGTATCATATGGGTCTTCGTACTCTGGCTTAACATCATCTCTCTATGTTCTATAATGCTTCTTAGAACTTGCATATCGTTGACTAATGTGATCAGTCTCCCCCAACTTCCTATAGGAGGCTTATCAACTAGAGGGAAACCTATCTCTTCACCTGCTTTTATAACTGCTGTACTACTAAAAGCTACATATGTTTCTGGAAAAGGTATTCTAAACTCTTTAAGTTTTGAGAGTGTTAAGATCTTATCTCCCGCTATCATTATCGAGGTATAGTTGTTGATAGTTTTAACGTTCATGGAGTTTCTTATACATGCAGAGTAAACAGCTTTCTGCATAGAGATAGGGCGGATAACAGATAGATATGGAGCTTTATCTATCCATGATAAAGGTTTTAACTTCAGGTTCGTGATAACTAGATCTAGACCGATGTTCCTTAAACTATTGATGATAAGCTTCTCCTCTAATCTTACGATGTCTACGACTACCTCAACATCCAATTCCATCTACTTGTCATTAAAGAATCATAATATTACTATAAATACCTTTCTAAAAAATGTTGAAAAAATTAAAATTTTTTAAAGTTTTCTTTTATAGTTACATTAAAAATTTGAAGAATCTTAAATTTTAAAAAATTGTGGAGATAGATTAAAGTTTAAGGAAATATTTTATTATCTTATCCAAGCTTTATTGAAGAAGATTTGAATGATATGGTTAATAGTCTGTTATACTAGAGTAGATGTCAATGTGTGAAAGATTATGAGTGATGAACTAATGCAGCTTAGAGGAGAAGTTAGGAAAGTTACAGAAGAGATCTTAAGAATGATAGCTAAGAGAAGAGAGCTAATCCTGAAGATAGCAGATATAAAGAAGAGGTTAAACTTAAATGTAGTAGATAGAAGTACTGAGAGGTTTTTACTAAGTGAATCTCTTAAATTGTCTGAAGAGCTAGGATTAGATAAAGATCTTACTAAAAGATTAGTATCGTTACTTATCTTAGATTCTGTAAAGATTCAAGAACAAGAGATTGGTAAAACTCAAGAGATAGGCTTGAGAGAGATCTTCTATACAGCTCTAGAACTTCAACGATCTGGGAAGAAGATCATTAGACTTGAAGTTGGTGAACCTGATTTTACAGCTCCTCAAGAAGTTATTGATGAGGCTTGTAGATCTTTAAGAGAAGGACGGGCAAAGTACTTATCACCTTACGGATTATATGAGCTTAGAGAAGCAGTAGCTCAAAAGATGAACGATTTATTTAAGCTAGACCTTAAACCAGAGAATGTATTAATAACTTGTGGAGGAATAATGGCCATACGCATAGCAATAGAAGTCTTGTCCAATCTAGGAGACGAGATACTAGTACCAGAGCCCGCATGGCCTCTCTATAAGCAGATAGCTGAACAACTCAGTAGAAGATATATTGGGTTAAGGACGGAGATGGTGAACGACTGGACTTTAAAAAACGAGGAGATTAGAAAATCGGTAACAGCTACTTCTAGAGTCTTGATTATAAACTATCCGAATAATCCGACGGGTCGTGCTCTAGATTTAAGCGAGTTGAAGAGATTGGTTGAAGAAGCTAGAGATTTAGGGTTGACGATTATAAGCGATGAAGTTTACTCTGGATACTATTATCATGGTGAGAGGGCTCCAAGCATTGCTCAAGTACTCGACGAAGGCTACGTACTGGTTAATTCTTTCTCAAAGATGTGGGGTATGACAGGATACAGGATAGGATACATCATAGGTAGTAAAGAGTTTATCGAGAAAGCAGCCACCCTACTTAGCTTAATGATAACATGTGTACCTGAGTTTATTCAGAGAGCAGCTCTCAAAGCTATTGAAGACGATGAATACGTTAAGAAGAATGTAATAGAGACTAAGAAGAGGATAGATTATATGTTAGAGAAGTTGTCTAAGTGCGATCTGGTAGAAGTTAGAAAACCCGATGGAACATTCTACCTATTTCCTAAGATAAAGATCCCTAACTTCAACTCTTCTGAGTTTGCGTTAAAACTCTTAAAAGAACATAATGTAGCTGTAGCTCCAGGTTCGGGTTTCGGAAACTATCCTCAACATATAAGACTATCTGCTGTAAAACCAATTAGAGAAATTGATGAAGGAATAGAAAAGCTCTTGCAAGCTATAAATCAATTATCATCATGATATTGAATAGTTGCTGGAGATGATGTATATATCATCTGACTATGAACTTTCTATAACTAAAGCACTAGATCTTTAACCTAGTATGTTGGATGGTCTGGATAGGTAACCTAAGAGATAGATTCTTCACCCATCTTTATCTCTTATCTCTTCGATCAAAGAATCCTTCTGTTTTTTACCACTTACATTAGATTGTATTACCCTATCAGATCTCAAATTCGTACTCTTATCTCCACTTCCTATCTCTTCTATCAGTGGACGACCACCTTCTATGATTATCTCTGCTCCAGGATATCTTTCTTCAATCTCTCTTCTAAACTTCTCTACTTCAACATCTCCAGATACTCTAGCTCGAACAATCGTCTTATCTCCAGTCTGAGAGACTTGTATTGAGTAACTTGTTCCAACTACATCGCTAGATATATCTGGAAATTCTAGAAGATCTTTAAAGAAGTCTTCTTCAAAGATCTGGTCGAAGAAGCTTTTTCTACGCTTCTTGATCACATTTCTCATAATACTAAAGCCAATATTTATTTCTTAGTATCCATCTTCTTATAAACTATAGAGGAATATTTTGAAGAATTCATCTCCCTAGTTTGTATGATAATTTTTATAGTTGGGTCTCTTTCAATTTAATCAGATCTGATATAGAAGAGTGAGATATCATGGTTTTCTCAAGATTAATAGGTTATTCCCGTTATCTTTGTTGACAGTGTTCACAGCGATTACTTCCATCCCAATCTCTGGATTCTCGCAGTCGAGTTGAGCTAAGAACTTAACACCTTGCTCAAATTCCGCCAACCCTATCTTAACTGGAGCTTGATACCCTTCACGTGTAGCATAGATTAAGGTGTAGCTGACCAGTTTTCCATGGTTTAGAGTTATCTCTTCAAATTCTCTCGATTTACAGTTGATGCATCTTAAACGTCTAGGTCTAAAAACTGTACCGCAGTTCTTACATCTATAAGCTTTTAACATGGTCTCATCACCTCTAAAATAGTTACAACAACCCCGTTTCCATATCCACCAATATTACAAGTAAGCCCACATTTTGCATCAACTTGTCTCTCTCCACATCTTTCTTGAAGCTGCATAAATATCTCAGCAACTTGTGCAACACCTGTTGCACCTATAGGATGCCCCTTGGCCTTCAAGCCTCCACTTGTATTTACAGGAAGTTCCCCATCCAGTGCCGTCTTATCTTCTAAGACAGCCTTCCACCCTTCACCTTTAGAGAAGAATCCAAGATCTTCACATTGAAGAATCTCAAGTATCGTAGCCATATCATGAACCTCGACAACATGTATATCGCTCGGCTTCTTACCAGCCATTCTATAAGCTTTCTCAGCTGCGCGGCGGACAGCTGGAAATTCATCAAGCCTCTTTCTTGTCTGGATAGAGTAGTAATCAGTTGCGAACCCTATTCCAGAGATAACTACTGGATTGTCTGTGAGCCGTTTAGCATTCTCTAAGGTTGTGAGAACTACTGCTGCTGCTCCATCGGTTATTGGACAGTAATCGTATAGACGTAGAGGATCGCAGACTATCGGAGAGTTGAGTACGTCTTCTATTGTTATCTTTTTATGGAATTGAGCTAGAGGATTGAGAAGAGCATTGTCATGATTCTTGACCGCGACTTTCGCCAAAGCTTCTCTAGGAGCTCCATAAAATTGCATATACTGGCGAGCACTTAGAGCTGCGAGAGAAGGTAGAGTTATTCCATGAACCCTCTCTTCAAGATGTGTTAGACTAGCTATTATCTCAGCAGTCTCTCCTGAACTCTTAGTTGACATCTTCTCCCCACCTACCACCAAGACGTATTCAGATTTACCACTAGCGATCGCTTGCCAACCTACGTATACAGCCGCTCCACCACTTCCACTTGTATTCTCAATCTTTATAGCAGCTGCAGGCTCTAGACTAAGCTCTCCTACGAGGGCGTTGGCGATACCAGATAATCCATTGAACTCGCCGCTCGCCATGTTTGCAACGAGTACATCATCAAATTGTATACCATCTAACCCTGCATCATCTATAGCTTTTAACCCTGCTTCAGCTAAGAGCTCGATCAACCCTTTATCCGTCTTCCCAAACTTAGTTAAACCACACCCGACTACGGCTACAGACGGCATGTTAGAAGGATTGTCTATAGAGTTATTTAAAAATGCATTGGTAAGTTACGTTTACTGCATAAGATGAAAAAATTAAAGAGAAGGTTAAGACATTCCTATCAACAATAGTGGAAAATTTTCAGACCGTGTAGATAGAAAATTTAAAAATTAAGAGCACGCAGATCTTCTACGTTTATCTAATCCGAGTCTTCGATAAGGGATAGATCCAAACAAGCGAGCATAGCTATAAGATGATAACCTAGATCAATCTCCTAATTGAGAGTATTAAGTAGCTTAATCAAATCGCTTCTCAAAAACTTAGACGTGAATTAGAATGGAGATAACTTATAGATTATTTTTAAGAATGTAAAAATAGTTCATATGTTCGTAGATACTTAATTTAATGAGAGGTATGGAGTATAGGAGACTAGGAAAGACAGAGGTATATCTGCCAGTACTCGGTTTTGGGACTTGGGAGATAGGTGGAAGATTCTTACCAGATTATTCAACTGATAAGCAAGCAATAGAGATAATCAGACTAGCAGTAAAGAAGGGTATGAAATTTATAGATACTGCGGAAATGTACGCAGGAGGTCATACCGAAGAGCTTGTTGGAGAAGCTATAAGAGAATTTGACCGAGAAGAATTATTTATTGCAACGAAGGTTTGGAGCTCTAATCTTAGATACGATGATGTGCTCAAGGCGATGGAGGGAAGCTTGAAGAGGCTGAAGATAGATTATGTAGACCTGTATCAGATCCATTGGCCAAATCCAGGAGTACCTTTGAGAGAGACTATGAAGGCTATGGAAAAATTGGTATTAGATGGAAAGACTAGATTCATAGGGGTAAGCAACTTCAATGTAAGAGATATGGAGAAGGCCATGTCCTATCTATCTCGTACAGAGCTTGTATCGAATCAAGTACTCTACAATATTATTGATAGAGGGATAGAAGAAGACATTCTACCCTTCTGTAAAGAGAACAATATAACCGTGATAGCTTATAGACCTCTCGCAAAAGGGTTAGTAGCAAGAGAACCATATAAAAGTATTCTGGAGAGAATTGGGCGAAAGTATGGAAAGACGGCTGTTCAAGTAGCTTTAAACTGGGTGGTTAGACATGAAAACATAGTAGCAATACCTAGAACCATGAATTATAATCATCTAGAAGAGATACTTGGGTCGGTGGGATGGAAGATGATGCAAGAAGATTATGAATTACTTGAGAGAATGGTCCCCATCTAGATTGTTTAGAGATCTTTATCCAATGTTTTAGCTGTAAGAACGTCATTCTATAAATATCCATTACCGCTATCTATGTAGATGTACATCTTAGAATAAGTTAAGGTTCGATGGGCTCAGGGCTTTTAACCTTCATCATGAATATCCGATCACCAGAACTCATCACTGCCCATTGATTAATTAAGGACTATCAATTAAAAACTTTTTAGATTTTTCTATTCAGTACATCCGTGTAGCTTAGATGTAAGATAGATTAAAATATTCTGGATATCTGATTTTTCAAGATTTCAAGCTCTTCATTCATATCTAAAACTTGATCTTAAGTACCTATAGTGCTCCTTATCAATTCTTTTCCATATTGAACTATCTCTCTTAATTTCTCTTCAGTCTTTGCTTCTGCAGACATCTTTATCTGAGGCATTGTATTGGATGGTCTAATTAGCATCCATCCATCATCAAAGTATACTTTAACACCGTCTAGCCTACTAATTCTAAATCCTTCCTTTACCATTTTTTCAGCAATCTCCTCAACTACCTTCCACTTAATCTCATCTGGACAGTCGAAGACCATTATAGGGGTAGATGGGTAGACGGGTATTGTATCAACTATCTCTGAAAGCTTATTCTCTGACTTAGAGATTATCTCGATCATCTTCAATAATGCGTAGATAGCGTCATCGAACCCCCATAACTCTGAGAAGTAGATATGGTTACTCTTTTCTCCACCAATCACGGCTTCAAGCTTTCGTACCTCTCTGAGCATGAAAGCTCTTCCAACTCTTGACTCTACGGGCTCGCATCCATTCTCTAAGATTATCTCCCGCAATACTGAACTACAATTTACATCATAAATGACCTTTCCTTTCCTCTTTAGATGCTTAACAAATACTGCGAGAGTAATATCTCCAGCTAAAAATCTACCTTTATCATCTATGAATACTACTCTATCTCCATCACCGTCGAAGCCTGCACCGAAGTCGACTTTACTTTCCTTTACAACTCTTTGAAGATCTCTCAGAGTTTCCTCATTTGGTTCTGGGAGATGTCCAGGGAAAAGACCATCTGGCTCACTGTTCAATCCCACTACCTCAACTCCAAGCTGTTCTGCGATCTTTGGGAAAACTATTGTTGAAGCACCATTAGAATAATCTACTGCAATCTTCAACTTTCTTTCAACCTCCACTTTTGACATCAAGAATTCTACATACTCAGATACCAGTTCTCTACTTACCTCAACTCCTTTTTTCTCCACTCTTTTCCAACCTCCCTCTAGAACCATCTTCTTTAATTCCTCCATACCTGCACCTTCAGAGATGGTTTCACCTCCTTTTGTTATGATCTTCATCCCATTCCACTCAGGAGGGTTATGGCTTGCTGTAATCTGTATTCCACCACTCATCTTCCACCAAACTACTCCAAAGTAGCTAGTAGGGGTGGGGACTAAACCTACGTTCACAGTATTACATCCACCTTCTCTCAATCCTTTTGAAACACTCTGCATCAATCTTTCCCCACTCAATCTAACATCTCTACCTATCAAAACCTCACCGCTATTCCCAAGCATTGTAGCATAGGATAATGCTACAGACTCCACTAAATCCTCTGTCAAGTCTTTTCCATATATTCCTCTAATATCATACGCTCTAAAGACATTTGGAGAAAACCTAGCTGAGCTTTTCAACTCTTCACCTACCAAGATAGATTATAAAGGTATTAAATATACATACTCTTAAACATATCAATGTAATACTTTAGAAGGGCTGCTAGATATGTATTTGAAAAACTAAATTAGTAGGTTTTCAGAATTATTAATAAGTGATCGAGGATGGCGAGAGAAAGAATTATTGTAGAGTCAAAGGTTAGAGAGTTGCTACCTGAGGGGATCAGATTAGCATCCGATGCACTTGATGGTCTTGACTCTGTAGTAAAAGAAGTTGTGAAAAAAGCTGTTCAAAGATGTCAAGCAAACGGTAGAAAGACAATAATAAAAGAAGATTTCTAGAATTACATTAATTTTCTATTTTATCTTTTTCTCTTCATCCCCTCAGCTTACTTAAACCTATTTTTCAATTTTTCCAATACCTTCGGTAGAGTTGTGTATTCCATTTCTTCAACTTCAACTCTTGCAGGCATTACTTCACCCATAGTTCTCATATAGACCGCTATCTCGGTCGCAATCCTTCTACTATGCTCCCATACAGGATCATCAAATAGATCAACAGGCTCAGTATCTTCTACTCCAACTAGTACACCATTAGATATCTGCCAACCCATTCCTATAACTCTAGGTGGACCGTCGAAGTAGCTCACTATGTTTTGCTTCTTCCTAAAACTCACTGGCATTAGTGGTCCATAGTGGCTTCCCCTCATCCAGCCTGGAACGAGGTGAGGGGTGATGAATGCTGCGAGTACCTCGCCTAATGCTGGAAAACCTGCTTGAGCTCTAATTATCAAGACTGGGTCGTCTTTACCAACGTACTTACCTGCAATATACGATAATCGTGTAGTAGATGCTGAGGCAGCTATCTCGTTATCATGAGCTCTATAGACTCTGGAGATAACATACCTATTTACCGTACCTATCAAGCTGAGGAGATCATATGATTCTTCAGGAGTTTTAAGTTTAACGTTCTTTCCCTCTCTTAAATCCATAACCTCAAAGATGAATCCTTCATGTAGAACTGGATCTATAATTAGCCCAGCAGTATTAAAGGGATCGGCGAAGATCTTGTAGAGTGGTAGATTCCATGCTCCAGGGCTAGTCTTATCAGCGGCAAAAACAATAATAGGGTCTGAACCTCTTTCTTCAAATTCTATCTCCGCAATACCTGGTCCCATACCTTTGATATTCCCACTAAAAGCATCTTTAAGTAAGTCTTGACCTGCGGCATAAAGTTTTAGAGGTTTACTAATCTTCTCAGTAATCTCTTTGAAGATGTTCCATGCAAGCTCGTGAACTTTAGGATTCTCTTCCCCCTTATCATGGGTTATGACTAGACCTATATCATCACCAACATAGTATACATAATAGCTTTTAATCAATCTCGCTTCTACAGCTTCTTTTAATCTCTCTCTAGCATACTCCACCATCTTTGAGTATGGACACATATGACCTGCTATCGAGCCAACATCTGCTTTAATTACACTTATGGTAGTCTTAACCATACATTCTCACTAAGTGAAGAAGTTAGCGGACTAGGAGAAATAGATTTAAAAGGCATATAATTCTAATAATTCTAAAAATATAGAGTGTTTTTAATACGATAGCTTTTTATCGAGGCTCTCTTCAATGTACATCGTAGGGGATGAATAATGTCTTATGAAGGTGCTAGACCTGTTAGAAATGAGGCTAGAGTCTCATTACTGAAGCTTAGACTATCGATGATAGGCGTATGGGCTCTTATAACATCTTTAGCTTCGCTTATCCTTGTAGTGGTTTTAACCTTTTTGGGATTAGAGCAGATCGGGCTATACGGGATAATCGGGTTTGTAGTAGTCTTCCATATATTCCAATGGCTTGTTGGACCATATATTATCAATGCAGTGTATAGAGTTAGGGAAGTTAGAGAACATGAATATCCATGGCTCCACGAAATGGTTGAAAGACTATCTAGACAGAGCGGTATGGATAAGCCACCGAAATTGATGATAGCTCAGATAGATATACCTAATGCTTTTGCTTATGGGAGCCCATTAACAGGGAATATGGTTGCTGTAACAGATGGACTTCTAAAGAATCTTGATGAAGAAGAAGTTGAAGCAGTTGTTGGACATGAGTTAGGTCACTTAAAACATAAAGACGTCGTAGTTATGATGATGATCAGCATTATACCTGCGATACTCTACTATATAGGCTATACACTCTATCTTTCAGGATGGATGTCTAGAGATACTAGAGATAGAGGAAATGGAACTGCAGTGGCCTTACTATTGGGTTTAGCCTTAATGGCTCTCAGCTTCATCTTCAACCTCTTCGTCTTCTACATGAGCAGACTTAGAGAATATTACGCAGATGCCCACTCTAGTAGAGTAGCACGTAATGGTGCAAGAAATCTACAGAGAGCACTCGTTAGGATTATGGTCGCCTCAGGGAGGATAGGTAGGAGAGATAGAGAGAGATATGAGCAGTTCAAAGCATTCTTCATCTCAGACCCAGAAGTAGAGGTTAGAGGATACTATAAAGACATAGATAGATTGGTAGAAGAGGTTAAGAATCAAAAGCCAAGTATACTTGGAGAAATATTTAGTACGCATCCACATCCAGCTAAGAGGCTGAGATTCCTAGACCAATTCATATAGAGAACCTAAGGTACAGCTCCAATCAAATTATTTAATTAATGATGATTCATAAACTACTGCGATACTGCTAGACTAACGAATACTCTCCAATCACCTAATACACTCCACCTCTTCAAATATTAAGAGAAGATATTAGAGAACAGACTCTACAAGAGTCTGAAGATAAAACTCTCAGAGTTCTTGCTTAACTCTAGATATTCCACCCTCTTTATATACTGTTATTATATTGTCTGCTTCTTCTAACGCATAGCCATAGTGGGTTACGATTATAGCTTGCTTTACATATTTTCGCAGTTCAGTTAGATATTCTAGAAGTAGTTGTAGATTCTCTTGGTCTACACCATAAGTAGGCTCATCAAGTATTATTAGATGTTTGAAGCCGATGAAGGATAGTATGGATAAGCGGAGAGCTAGAGAGATCAAAGTTTGATGTCCTCCACCAATCCTCACAGCAGGTATAGGTCCTAATAATCCTACAGGATGTACACTAACAGAATATGTCTCAGGATCGATTATGATAGAATGATAAGCTCGTTGATCCATCATAGAATTTAATATGTCTAGAGCTCTAGATGCCAAGACCTTGAGTATAGATTCACGCCTACCTTCTATTAATTTATCTAACTTCTCTTTAATATTATTAGCTAAGCTCATCGCATTAGCCTTCTTCTCTATCTCCCTTAACTTCGCCTTCTCCCCTTCAAGCCTCTTAACAATATCCTCTCTAACCTCTATTCTAGAAGATAATTTTTCAGAAAGTATTCTAAGCTTATCCTTCTTCGATTGAACCATTTCTAGAGAGGGGATCCTTAAGCTTATCTCTTCATAGAGCCTTGGACTCTTTACATCTACATCAAGATTTAGAGATTTAAGGATCCCAGATACCTCGACTTCAAGTAAACTAATTAATTTATTGATATTGTTCTCTCTTTCATCTAGTTCTCGAAAAGTATCAATAAGAGCATTTAATCTCTCTCTTCTCTCCCTAGTCTTCTTCTCATAACTCTTTGCCTCTTCTAACTTCTTCTTTAACTCTATCAGATCTTCCTCAAGTTCACGTAAGATCTTTTCAAGGTTGCTCACCTCATCTTCTTCTTCACTTATTATTTGGAACAGTTTAAGTTGGTTGATGTCTTGACCGCATGTTGGACATGTTGCTCTACCTTCTTCAATTAATAGCTTATGTTGTTGAAGATGTTGTTTTACATTCTTCAATCTTCCAGATATAGATGCGTGCTCAGAGATCTTTTCACTTAAGGTCTTCTCTAACTCGCTTATTCGTTCAGAAGTATCTTTAAGTTCTTCTCTAAGTCTAGATTCTTCAACTGCTACTGAGGTGATATTCTCAAGACCGTATCTAGATAGAAACTCTCTCTTAGTATTCCTAACTTCTAAAAACATGTTTCTATATTTTTCTAGTTCTCTAACTTTCTGGAATAAAATAGGGGTTACTGGAGATTCTGCAGATGCTATCTCTTTCTTCAGTTCTTCAATTTCATGTAGAGTTACCTCTATATCTTTCTCAACTTCTCTTAAACGTTCTTCATATAATGGGATAACCCGCATGACTAGATTTCTGTACTCTGACTCAACATCTACACCATTTATCCTTGAGATCTTCTTCTTAGCTTGTTCAATCTGTTCTGCAAGTTCTCTAAGTAAGCTAATACCTAGTACTGTATCCATCTCCTTCTTCTCAGGCTCAAGTATCTCTATAAGTCTTCCTTGTCTCGAATATACAATCCAGTTAAACGTCCTATAGCCTACGCCTAAGAGATAGCTGACTTTCTTTCTTAATTCTTCTAGACTCTCAACCTGTACTTCTTTTCCATCTATCAAGAGTTTTGTAAAAGTTGTTTGAGCTCTACCATGTTTTACTTCGAGTATTCTGTAGACCTCAATTCTACTGAGGTTCTTAAGGCTTTTAAATCTTATGTATACTTCTGTCTCCTTAACATTAGATCTATGAGCTACTAAGAGTCTATGCTCTATTCCTGGTACGACCCCGAATAATCCGTAGACTATACTATCTAGGAGAGCAGTCTTTCCAACTGAGTTTCTACCTGTTATGAGGTTAAGTCCTTCGGTAAACTTGACACGTACATTCTCATATCCTTCAAAATTCTTTAACCAGACTTCTTCAATCATAACTTGAACTCACCAAATCTACAATGTCTTATCATAATCTTCTCCAGCTTTCTTCATCAATATCCTCACCCATCTCTCTATAAAATTAGCTCTATCAGAATCCTTTAAGATCCCTGTCTTCTCACTTGCTTTCTCTTCTAATGCTATCGATGTCTCATCAACTAACTCTAATATTGAGGGTTCATCTCCCAGCTCTTTAAACAATTCTTTGAACATTTCTTCACTTGAGATCGTGGAGACATCCTTAACCTCTTCTTTAACTAATGGTGTTAAATCTTCTTCTATCTCAAGGTATAGCAATTTCGAGTTCTTCTCTTTAATCTCATTTATCTCATCCTCTAATAGTATCTTTGAAAAGATCTTTACGTCTGTTACTACTCCATTGACCTTAACTTTAAGAATTCCAAGCATATTCAATTTTTCGAGTTCTGCAATAAAATCAGTAATCTCTTCTAATACCTTATTTTTAAACCATTCAAGAGGCTTGGGGTCTGGAGAGAACACTTTCCGGATAGAGATATGGTGAGATGGAGTTAGCTCAATAGCTTTCTCTTCTATCTTCTTGTCTTCATCTATATCTAGTAGATGGATCTTGAATGGTCCTTTTTCACCTAGATCTATAGCCTCGGTAGCGCCAGGTATTAAGAGTGAGGATCCATTAAACTTGATTAATCTAGATCCTTCATGGTAATGACCTAAAATTACTAAGTCTACATCTATAGATCGTAGATCTTGTAAATCTACCACTGATTGTTCAGGGGTGGATGGTGGAATATCTCCAAAATTCTCTACATAATTATGTAGTAGTAGTATCCTAAATAACCTATCACTTGAAGACTGTATAATATTATCTATCTCTTTGATAAGTTTCTTAACTCTACTTCTTATATGCGGATGGTGCCCTAATCCTACTACTAGGATTCTATCATCTTTATAATATTTGAGAACTTCTTGTAATGTTTCTCCAATAACTTGGAAGTAGTCAGCTACAGGGTGAGTTACATATTCTAATACGCAGCTGCTCAAAGCACCATCATGATTACCTCTAATCGCAATGATCTTTACATCTTTTCCCCAAATCTCTTTGGAGGTCTTTACCAATCTATAGAACTCGTTCTTCACAAAGTTCACATCTTCCACAGACATACTTCTCTTCTCAAATAAATCTCCACAATGTAATACATAGTCTACTCTTGAATTTATGAAGATGTCTATGGCTTGTCTAAAAGCTTCTCTGAAAGCAATTCTTCTAGCATCTCCAACCACTCTCGGAATATTTCTACCTATATGAGTATCGCTGAAGACCCCGATCCTAATCATCTCTACAGTATATCAGCAATACATCCTTAAAAGATATTTTTAATTCTTGATAGCTGAACAACAGAAAATATTCTAGAAAGATTTATCTGAATTTCTAAAAGATCTTCTCTCTTACTCTTATGTACTTTTCTGAGATCTATATAGCTCGGTCAACTTTTTATTTATCTCACTTAAAAGATTCTCTAGGTCTTCAAGCTTCTTCTCTATATTCCTGAAAGATTCTTCTAGAGTTATCTGAATTGGTCCGAACCCTTCATGTAGTTCATCTCCAATCGTGCCGTACTTAATTGTGAAGGACTTGATCTTACCATCTAGCTTAGCATCCTCTATTGAGAGCTCTATAACCTTTGAAGGTGGAGGGGGATCCTTCAACTTACCTAAAAATTCTTCTAAAGTTTTTTCTTCACCTTGAGCATGGATGGATAAGTACCCTTCAGGATTCAATTCAATATATCCTGTTAAGCCTAGATCTCTAGCGATATCTACTACATACCATCTATATCCTGTACGGAGCACTCTACCTAAAACTTTAATCTTTACGGCCTTCATGAATATCCAATCTTCTAAACAATATTTTAATATTATTTAGTAGGCTCTAGCAATGTATATGATTGTTTTTGCCTGCTGACCACATGCTATACATGGTCTATCTGGATGTTCACCTACATCATATCTTTCTCCTCTTATCTCTCCGCCGACATGCTCTTTAATCTTCTGAGCACAATCCATTGAACCACACCAAGCAGCTCTTACAATATTCTTATTATCTACAGCTTTCGCAGCTTCTTCCAATTCTCTACAATCTAATATCATTTGATATAACATTCTCTTACTCTTCTCTCTTAGATTCTGAGATATTTTCTCCATGAGCTGAGAGATCTCTTTAACGATCTCAGATCTATTACACTGTAACCTCTCTAATGTATCTCTTCTAGTTAACGTGACTATTCCTTCTAAGACTTCTCTGGGACCGATCTCTACTCTTATTGGAGCACCCATCATCTCCCAATAATAAAACTTCTCACCTGGTGTAATGTCTTCTCTATCATCTAGAGTTGTTCTCCATATATCTTTTAACTCAGCATATATTTCCCGTGAATATTCTAAGACTTCTTTCTCCTGTCCTTTAAAGAGTATTGGGATTAAGACTATCTGTGTTGGAGCAACGATGGGGGGGAGTACTAGACCTCTATCATCACCATGTTGGGCGATTATAGCTGCAAGGACTCTACTGTACCCAAAGCCGTAGCATAATTGATAAACTAGACCTCTTGAACCATCTTTCTTCTCAAATGTAATATCATATGCTTTAGAGAAATTTTTTCCAAGATTATGTACTGTACCTACTTGGTTTATTCTACCATCTGGATTCCATGCATCAAAGGCTATTGAGTAGACTGCTCCTGCAAACTTATCGAAGTCAGGTCTCTTCAAGAGTAGGAAGCTTATACCAAGCTCTTCTAATACCTCTCTGTAGATCTCTATTGCTTCTTTTACCTGCCTCTCTGCATCGCTTGGAGATTCATGAGCTGTATGAGCTTCATTCCAAGGGATCTCTCTTACTCTATAAAGAGGTCTAGTGGCTTTTGTCTCGTACCTGTAAACGTTTACGCTTTGATGAATTTTTAATGGAAGGTCTGCATGACTTCTGATCCATAGTTTAAACATAGGATAAATTATGGTCTCGGAGGTAGGTCTCACGATCAGTATACGTTCAGCACCCTTCTCTTCTCTCTGCTCAATCTTGAATACTTCTCTAGAGAACCCCTTTATATGCTCTGCTTCTTTTGAGAAGAGTTCTTCAGTTGCTACAAGAGGGAAATACATCAGCTTATGACCTGTCTTCTCTAATTTTTCTTCTAGTAGCCTCTTGATCTTCTCTATGATATATGCACCATTCTCTAGATATACTATGAAACCCTTGACAGGATACCTATTATCTGCTATCTTAGCATTCAGTAAGAGCTCATCAAACCAGTTCGTAAAATTTGTAAACTTTTTTAAAGCTGTTACCGACTGCTGCCCACTAGACATCTTCCTCGAAGGTTACTTCTCTAACTTAGCTATTAACATTGTGCTTATTTAATCCAGTTTCTAAAAATCTTCTTATAAACTTCACGTTACATTGAGTATCATCCCAATCTAGATCTATTTCTAGTTCAGTATGGGTAAGGATTATAATATAGATTGATCTTGTTCATGATGTAAATTATGCCAGTAGAGAAAGTTCTCTTAATGAGAGATGTTGCTCAGAGCTTGTTGGAGATTGCTCAGAATGCTCATCCTAGAGAGATGCTTATGTTGTTAAGAGGTAGAAAGAAGAAGGATGTTTTAGAGATTGATGAGATTCTTTTTGCTCCACTTTCACGGCATGATGAACACTCAGCATTCTTTAGATTCGATATGCTTCCACTAGACTTCACAATAATTGGATTAGCTCATTCCCATCCTTCTGGAGATCCTCATCCCTCAGATGAAGATCTCTACCATTTCATTGGAAATATAATGTTGATCCTTACGCCTCCTTACCTCACGTTAGAAGATATACATGCTTACAATTCTAAAGGTGATAGAGTTAAAGTATTCTTGAAGGGTTAACGATTCTCCCATGCTTTTAGAGCTGCATCAGCCATCGATAATAGGATAGTCTTTGGATCTCTTGCTTTAACATATGCGCTAGCAAGCAATACGCCTTCCGCACCTAGTTCAATTGCTTTAGCTACATCTTCACCTGTAGATATTCCAGCTCCACAGAGGATATGGATAGATGGATTATTTTTCTTAACAACTTCTACTGCTCCTTGAACGATTTCAGGTCTAGCTTTTGAGACTGGAATCCCTGTTCCTATCAATTCAGGGGGTTCGATAGCTATTATATCTGGAGATAGCGCTGCTCCAGCTTTGGTTGTTTCAATCGTGTCGGTACAGAGAAGAGATACTAGATTATTATCTTTAAGTCTTTTTAATACTATAGCGATATCTGCTAGAATCATTCTCTTCTCTGAGTGGTTTACGATAGAACCTACTACACCAACTTCTTTAAGCATCTCTACTACTATTCCTCCTGTCCAGCTTCCACAAGGATGGGGGTCAACATGCTGAGAGAAGACAGGTATGTTAACTGACTCAACTATGGTTTTTAACTCAGTTGTAGGTGGGGCCACAGCCAAACCTACATCATATTCTCTAGAGACTTCTTCAGCGTACTTCGCTAACTTTACTGCTTTCTCACCAATCGCTTCAGAATAAACTTTAAAGTTTAGAACGATTAAGGGAAGTTTTATCATACATATTATCAGAGATACTTACGAAATAAACTTTTTCAATTAGAGCCATAATCTATATAGTTTGAATGTAGAGTTAGTTGAAGTTAATAATACCTTTCTCTATTATTAGCATTCTCTTTAAATTTGGGAAAGAGTTTGGGAATAGCTTCTTATTCTCGTAATAATGTGGCCGCAGTGGGGAAGTCTCTATAATAAATATAAATTGTGGAAGCTGGAAGATGTTCTAGATGTCGAAGAGAACAGATTCAGAAAAGAAGCCGCCTAAACAAGTTATTACAATTTATTCTCCTGACTACTTTGGATACAAAGAGATCGGTACCACTCTAGTATATGATCCGAGAGAAGCGATTGGTAGAACTCTCTGGGTAAGCTTGTACACGATTACAGGAGATTTTACAAAACAATACTTATTGATAAGATTCAAGATAGTGAGGGTTAAAGAAGACTTGACGGCTGAGACGATATTCTATGGACATGAGTATGGTAGAGAATTTCTTAGAAGCTTGGTTAGAAGAGGGACTTCGAGGATAGACGGCATCTTCAATCTTACTACAAAGGACGGGTTCCAGATACGAGTACATGTGATAGCATTTACAACTAAGAGGTTGACTCCACACTGCTTAAAGGTCAAGAAGATTAGAAAGTGTATGCAGAAGATATTGGAAGATACATCAAAGAATTTAACTCTCTCTCAACTTGCACAAGAGATGGTTCTCGGAAAGACAGCTTCAGACATATTCCAAGAAGCTAAGAAGATCACTTTACTGAGACATGTAGGGGTCGTTAAATCTAAAGTGTTAAGAGTTCCTGAATGGGTCTATGTTGAAGAAGCTGTTAGAGAGGCGGTACAGACTGCGTCCACGTCTACCGAGAGTCAAGAAAAAACCTCTTAGAGAGATAGTAGCAGAACATGCAGCTAGAATACTCTATTCTAGAAGAACTGAAGAATATATTGAGGCCAAGAAACTAGCTGCTCAAGAACTTGGAGTTAAAGTTCTCCCAAAGAATATAGATATAGCATTAAAGTTGCTGGAAGTTGCATTAGAGAACGAGGGTGAAGAGTATTGGGAGAGGTTGAAGAATATGAGGGCTCAAGCTTTAGAATTGATGGAGATTTTAGAAGAGTTTAATCCTAGGGTTGTTGGAAGTGTTTGGAGAGGAGTGGTCAAGCCAGATAGCGATATCGATATAGAACTAGATTGTGAAGATCTAGACTCTGTAATTATGAAGCTTCAAGAAAAGAAGTTCGTTGTTAAAGAATTAGTAAAGGTAGATCTACCTGAACCGCTTAGAGAAGGAAGTTTAGTAAAGATAAAGACTGAGACTAGAGATGGTTATCAAGTAGAGATAATCTTGAAAGAACATCACGCTTATTTAAATCCTTCTAGATGTGATATCTACGGAGACTTAAAGAAAGGCTTAACATTAACCGAGTTGAAGAGAATAATGAAGGATGAGCCTACGAGATTGTTTATACCGAGGAGGAGATAGATGGAGATAGATAGAAGACCATTTAAGAAGTTGTTCCCAAATCTATATAGAGAGATTGTGGAGAAGAAGATGACTGCTCAGATAGATGGTGTTAGAACATCTATTGAAGAGGGAGAAGCTGTAGCAGAGAAGAGTAGACTTGAACCATCTATGCCTACTCCAATAGATTATCTTAGGAGATGTGAAGATGATCGTGAAGCTCTAGAAGTAATAGATTATCTTGAGAAGAGGAATGAGATAACTGTTGAAGAAGCTACAAAACTCAGAAATCAAGTAAAGGAGTATGGTGTAAGAAGTTTTGGTTCAAAGAAAGAATGGGGATACTATTCTAAGAAATATTTAGGTGATATAGATGTATAGTGAAGCCAGTTTAGCTGATCATTCATCCTCTCTTAGCTGTTGATACAATAGAGATCACGTCACCCCACTTCAATGTATATTCATCGCTTACTCTTATCTTCTTCTTAGCATCAATAGCATATAAGAAGGTCTTCCCAAGTTCTGAATGTATCTTGTAAGCAAGGTCTCTAGGCTTAGATCCTTGAGGAACAATGTATACATCTGGTAAAACATTTCCATCGTGATCAGTGAGCTTTTCAGAGTCTTCTACAGGATATACGGGGATATACTTCAGTAATTTAAAGTAAGCATTGTTTATAAGCTCTTGGACACCTGTTGAACCCCAGCGTTTAAAGACCATTTCATAGATCTTTTCAAGAACATTCTTCTGAGCTCTAGTCAACCTTGGCTCATCGATGATCTCAAAACTCTTCTCTCCTGGAAGATATTTGACCAACCCTTTCTCAGAAGCTAATCTCAAGATCCTCTCTGCTTCTGCGCTTACTGGGACGGTCTCGTAGCCTGCTCTAATAATCTTCTCTACTCCTTTATCAGCTTCTCTAATATCTATCTTATTTGCTGCAACTATAATCGGCTTCTCCTTCTTCACCAACATAGATGTAAAGGTGTATAATTGTTCTCTACTCCACTGTGTAGGCTTATAAGGGTTTAGACCAAGTTCACGGATAACTTCACGTATCGAATCTAATCCTATACCTAGTCCAGATAGCTTCTTCTCCAATTCTTCTTCAAGTTCTCCAAACTTATTCTCAACAATCCTACAGATCCTCTGCCAATCTGAAGAGATGATGTCTACTACCCAATGTGTAAATTCTTCTTCAACTAGTTTTACATCATCTAGTGGGTCTCCTGTACCTGGCTCAACGGGGTTTCCATCAGAGTCTGTTGCTCCAGCAGCATCTACAACAACTATTAAAGCTGAGGCTTGCCTGATCTCATCAAGAAACTGTAGACCTAGACCTCTACCCTTATGCGCACCTCTTATTATCCCAGGGCAATCTATAATCTCTATAGGTATGAATCTTGAACCATCTATACATCTACTATTTTTTGGATTATCTTTTACTCCGAGTTCTTTACATACACAGTCTATCCTCAAGTATGTTACTCCTCTATTAGGTTTAATTGTTGTAAAAGGGTAATTCGCTATCTCTACAGGTGCAAGAGTCATGGCAGAGAATAATGTACTCTTACCAACATTTGCTTTACCTACTATACCTGCAAGCTCCAACTTCCCACTATCATATCTTATCTCTTCAAGAAATAAATCTTTAAAGCAGTATAATGGTTTTTGGTTACAGCTGTTCAGTCGGCTAGGATGTTAATAGTCAATATAGTTGATATGATTGATGTTATTAAGATGTATTTATGGTCTCTTATCTTTATGAAGATGCTAGCAAGAATAATGTGAAGATAAAGTAGCGATAGCGTGCTTTATCGGTACTCCAAGTAGAGTAAGTAATGGTATTAAGATAATCCCTCCACATAAACCTACTAATGCACCTAGGAAATCTGCATGCATAGATATTGAGATAAGAGTTAGAATATCCATCTCATAAATTTCTAGAATGATCTATAATATCAAGTAAGCATTATCTTCACATTAGATCGAGTATCAAGATTTCTTCTTTTTCTCTTTTCTAACTATTCGCCTTAATAGTGTATTCGGTAACTGTACATTCTTATCATTTCTTATTGCTGGATGATTTGGGTCGACCATTATTACTTCAAACCATTTATACATACCGTCTTCAGCCACCCAGTATGCTCCAAGTGGATAGAGATTTGGAAACTTTTTAACTGCACGATTTAATGCTTCATTTTTCATACTTAGATTTACCTTGTGTCTAACTACTCCGATTGCCTTAGGTCTTCTACCAGCTCTAGGTCTAGGCTTCTGGAATCCACCTCTCCTAACTCTAACTCTAACAACTACAAACCCTTGCTTAGCCTTGTATCCTAACTGGCGTGCACGATCAAGTCGAAGAGGCTTCTCAACTCTTACAACTGCAGGATCCCTCCTCCACTTAATCAACCTCTCCTTCATCAATGCTTTGAGCTCTTCAGGCTTCTTCCTCCACAGCTGGTTAAGCATACTATACATCGACATCTCTAGAGATTCAGACATGTACTTCTTATTTAACTCTACGTTTTAACAGCACTATTTTTCTAAAGAGAATAGATGATAGAAGTCTTTACATAATTGGAATTTTAAGATGTTATATTAAGATCTAATTATACTTTCCTTGATTAGATGATTCTCTTGAGCTATTGAAGAGCATTATCTCGATAATGATCTAAGATTATCAAGCTTTTAGAAGAAGTATGTTTTCTCTTTGATGTATCTTCCTTTTATAGGTATCTTTTGACCGCATCTCGGACATCTCTTATCTTCTAGCTTGAAGTATGTTACTCTATACCTTCTCCGAGATATGAGTAATTTTCTACAGTTAGGGCAAATCGTATCTTCTAGACCTTCTATATCAACATTTCCTACGTAGACATAGTTTATACCTAATCTTTCTGCTTTCTGCTTAATCTCAAGCAACCTCGTTAAAGATGTTGGTGGAGTCTTCCATACGTGGGCGGGATAATATCTATTGATGTGTAATGGAACATCTGGTCCAAGCATATCTATGTGTTTCCCAAGTATCCAATCTACACATCCATCGTGATCGTTGAAATCTGTTACAACAAGGTAGACCACCTCGACATGGCCTCCTAGATCAATTATCTCTTTAGCATTTCTAAACACCTTGAAATGGTCTATAGATGCTATTGCTCTACGAGATGTTGGACACCCTTTGATATCTATGCTGAACCCATCTACACCAGCTTCTATCAATTCTAGTATGGCCTTAGAGGTAAAATACCCATTTGTTACTATAGTTCCATAAAGATTATGTTTCTTACCAAGTTGAAAGAGGTCTAAGAGGTAATCAAAGATGGATGCAGGTTCATTAAAGCTTGCACAGAGTCCTTCATCTCTCATTTTTACTGCTTTATCTACAAGTTCTCCAGGCATTACCCTCTTTGAGCTTATGGGAAGATTTGAGAAACTTATATGATGGTTTTGACACCACGGGCAATAGAAGTTACACCCGTATCCTGAGAATGTTAAAGATGTGCTATTCGGCCAATAATGGAAGAATGGTTTAATCTCTATAGGTCGACTCTCCACCGCACTTACAACACCGTAACCAATATGCACTAACACATTACTAATGTTTGCATAAT
Source organism: Aigarchaeota archaeon (assembly GCA_025058515.1). Taxonomy (GTDB): domain Archaea; phylum Thermoproteota; class Nitrososphaeria_A; order Caldarchaeales; family Wolframiiraptoraceae; genus Geocrenenecus. Next base: position 24,713 of record JANXDW010000049.1, on the reverse strand, counting down.
TCTTACATATCCCAACATCATTAGCTTTAAGTTTACATCTCCTCTCACATATCTGACATTCAATTAAACCATTTATACTCGACCAGAGTCTCGCAATCTTCAAAACGATCATCCACCTCTTAAAATCTCAACACTAATCTAAACAATAAAAAGACTATAAGATAATCTTTGTAGAATGCACAATTTTAAAAGAACCACATATAGAGATTCATAAGGAGATATTATACTTGTATAGGTCTCTAAGTATAGATAGATTGTCTTTATCTACAACTTAGCTATAACTAATTATGATGTGCACAACGTGAGTGTACCTTCACTTGACCTAGAACGTTTAACGAAGATACTCAGATTTGGATTAGTGAAGATTCTAGGAGAATCAACTCTACAGATACTCGAACGCTTCATGTTGATCTCCCTTGAAGAAGATATGTATCACGTTCTTTACGAAGACCCTGTAAGATTCTATAGAGCGCTTAGTAAGATTTATGGAAAAGGAGCTGATTATCTCTTAAAAGCATTATTCTCAACATTAACTCGTGAAGGATTGCTTGAACCAATAAACGCTTCTGAGATCATAATCATGATTAAGTCAGGTGATAAAAATCTCGTAAAGAGCTTACTGAGAAGTTTAAGCGTAAGAGAATTTCACAGTTAAAGCATGAGAAGGATTTCATATTAACCAGTATCCTGAAGACTTGATGATATATTAGTGAGATTTTCTAGCAAAGTTTTGAGTATAACATTTTGAGGATCGTAGACAACTATATACATTTTAAGATAACATATCAATAGTATTGTAAGATTAGATTAAAGATGAGTTAATGATAGATAAAAGATTAATACTTAACGATAGTAAGCTATTTCTTAGAGATGCGTATAGAAAGGTTGTCTCTTCAAGTACTATGCCATGCTACTGAAGATGAAGATAAGATTATGAAGAGCATCGAGAACGTAGTAGGTATTGAAAATATAGATAAGATGAAGATAGCTAGTCAACCCTTAAAGGGGTACTATAATGATCCAATAATATTAACCAAGATTGAAGTACTAGATCCTAGTATATCTCTAGAAATTGTGAAGAATATTTTTTCTAGACTAAGTGAGTATGAGAGAAGTGAGGCTGTTAAAGGTGGTTTAGAGATGGGGAGACATGGAGGAAAACTCTACATACGTTTAGATAAGCAAACAGCATACAAAGGAGTACTCAAGCTCTCAGATAAAGACTCTATTAGAATAGAGATAGGGATAAGAGGAGATATCAACAAGTTCTTAAAACTATTAAATATAGAGGGATGAGAGATATATCAATAGAACGATGTAGTGTATGATTATCTAATGGTGAGATAAGATATGCCTAGAAAATATATAGACTTCTGGATAAACATTGTAGAAGATATAGATTTATCGGAGATAATGGCTAGAATTCGAGAGCTTGGATTCAGCAGTATTGCTGTATCTATTATAGATGAAAGTAAACTTGAAGAAATAGAAAGAATTGGTAGAGATTTTGAGATAAATGTTTACAGAAAGATCGTATTGGAGCCTGATGATAAATCTACCTTACTAAGAGAGCTGAGAACTTGTAGAGGTAGATATGAGGTAGTCTCAGTCATATGTAGAAATTTAGAAGTAGCTTTAACAGCTGCAAGAGATAATAGAGTTGATACATTGATCATACCTCCTGATAAGAGGTTTAGGATAGATAGAGGAGTTGCAGCAATTATAAAGAACTGTATTGAGATACCGTTTAAATGGTTTCTAGATAAGAGTGTTAGAAGAGACTTCTTAAGAGTTACAGATGAGATCGTAGAGCATCTAGCCCGTAAGGTTGACTTAATCATCTCTTCCTCAGCTTCTAAAATTTCTGAACTAAGGACCCCGTACGAGATGATCTCTTTACTACACATCTTCGGTTTCAATAAGGAGAGTGCATTAGACTCTGTATCTACAACTCCATTGAAGATTATTGAATCTAATCTAGTTAAACTATCATCAAGTTATATTTGTAGAGGAGTGGTTAAACTTGACTAGGAAAAAGAAGAAGAGGTATATTATAGTTGAGCCTTCCAATCATATCACGTTAGATTCTTTTAGGAAGATCGTTGAGAGAGCTTATCTCGAATTATTCGGAGAGCTCGGTTTTGTTAAAGCAGGTTTAAGAATTATAAAACAGATCAATAACAAGTTTATCTTAGAATGCTCAAATAAATCAGTGTCTGAAGTGATTCTTTCCATCTCATCTATTACTGATCTAGAAGGTAAACCTATTACATTAAGGGTTATAAAGATAGTTGGAACGATTAAGAAGGCGAGAGAGCTGGTTGCCGAAGAATAGAGTCTCGGAGGCATTAGCTGTATGGTCATTCTCCATGCTATCCCTATTGTTATCTAGTTTAATCGAGGTTAAAGGATATGCTTACTCAACTATTGTAACTGGATCGTTGTTGGCCGCTCCCCCAATCGCTTACATGATAATTAGAAGAGAGGTTTTAGAATCTATGCTACAGAAAATAAAGAATCTTCAACTTTACTATACTTTATCTATGGCTCTTGGAGCATGGGTTCTCAGCGGTGGTCTCACATTTATTCAAGATATTGTTTATCCTCCTCCACCTTGGTATCTTGAAGAGATTAGACGATTAGCTCCTTCAAATTTTAATGAATTGATAATCGCTCTCTTACTTACTTGGTTAATTGTAGCTCCAGTTGAAGAACTACTTTTTAGATGGATCGTTCTAAGAGCTTTGGTAGAAGCTGTAGGAATAAGAGTTGGTGTAATAGTATCGGCTTTAATCTTCTCATTCTCTCATCTAGATCCATGGAACTTCATTTCACCTCTTATCGTAGGCTTGGCAGCTGGATGGATAATAGCTAAAGGTGGTAGCTTATTGTCAGCTATAATCATTCACGGTCTCCACAACACGATGGTCCATATCATAAACATGTTTCTACTATCTTAGACTTGGGATCTACCACATTCTGAGCAGAATATTCTACCTTTAAGAAGACTACCACAGAATTTACATCTATCTCCTCCACTTGTCTTATCTTCTTCTACTATCTCACTTTGAGACCTTCTCTCTCTTTCCTTCTCATACCTCTTCGCAATCAGTATAGCTCCTTCAATCAAACCTATGAATACTGCAAGTAATATAACATTTGTAAATAATCCTCCATCAGGAGTTATTATTGCAGCGACTATGTAGGCTATCCCATATATCCATTTTCTATTTCTAGCAATAGTGTTAGTACTTAGTAAGCCTATCCTCACGAGTAGTACAAGTATTGCGGGAGATGTGAAGACAATTCCAGTTGCTATTACTACTATGAAGAAGGTACTATAGAAGTCCATGATGTGTACATATGGTGATGCTCCAACTATATCGAAGAAAATCTTCATCGCTCTAAAAGTGAAGGGAGCTAATATTATGTACCCGAATAATGCTCCCGCTGTAAATAGTCCAATGAATGCGGCTAGGAATGGGTATATCATCCTTCTCTCATGTGGGTATAGAGCGGGGTCAACATACTTGTATATCTCGTAGCCTATAACTGGAGAACTAAATATTAAACCAAAAGCTAGAGATGCGATAAAATAGAGTTCAAGAGGGCTGGTTATGGTTAAACCTATTAATACCATACCTTCAGGGATGACTTGTTCTTTGATCAACTCTAGGAGAACTGATACTAGAGGTCTATAAGCATAGATGAATTCCCAGCTAAGGTTAAGTTCAGCTGGAAAGACCATCATTGCAAGAGTCGAGATCATAACAGCGATGAGACTTACTTTAACTCTATCTTTAAGTTCTCTAAGATGTTCTAAAAGCGTCATCTCCTTCATATCAATATGTTTCTTCAAGTCTTCTCACCTAGATTTTAGTAGAGCCTCCTCTTAATCTATTCTATCTAGATGCAAATAACTTATTAGTATTTGTGTATTTTTAGAATAAACTTGATTTGATTAGATTCATTCTTAACTTATATTCTCATGTTACGGAAAGCTTCCTCTTTATTTCTTCTAGTAATTCTTCATCGCTTTTGCCATCTGGATTTATTCCTAGTTCTTCAGCTATCTTCTCTAACCGCATTCTCTCATCTCCTTTTGCTCCAGACCTGAACTCTCTAACCATCTTTCCTATTCCACGTGCAAAGTCAACTATAACCTTAGGTCTCAACAGTATTATTATGATTACAACTCCTACTATAATCCACTCAATACCTTGTATGGGCATTCTAAACCACTTTCTCTAGGATGCAACCTCTTTCTTCTTCGTCTTCTCAATTATTTCTTGAGCTATCTGGTCTCTCGTTTTACCCTCAGTCTGTATCCCTAATGATCTAGCTATTTCTAGTAGTTTATCATCAGAAGGAGGGCTAGGAGGAGGCATATATGTTGTAGAAGGTGTAGAAGGTGTAGGAGATTTTAAATCTCTCTCAAACTGTTTTACTTCTTCTTCTACTCCTTTCGATGCTTTCTCAAACTCCTTCTTAGCCTGACCTATAGATTTAGCAAGTTTCGGTAGTTTCTCTGGCCCCCATAAGAAGAGGACAAGTACTATCACCGCTACTATAATCCACTCAATACCTTGTATGGGCATGTTCTCGTAAAAATAATTGTAACCTGTAGTATATAAGGAATTTCTCGATTCTATCTTAATAAAGAATTTAAAATTAGTTTACAAAGGATCTATCGAGATTGTTTAAACGGTTGTGGGTGAGTGTTATGAGTAGTTTCATAATCTGCTGAGTTATGGAGATGAATACTTTAGAGATTTAGGTAAAATATTTAATTGAATATTTATATGATGGCTTCTTTAATCTTGAAGTGAATGTCGTCTAGAGGTTATAAGCATATTGTGAGGTTTCTCGGAACAGACTTAGATGGATCTCTCAAAGTACCTTATGCTCTCGCTAGAGTTAGAGGAATAGGTGTAATGTTAGGATACGCTATAGCTAGAGTAGCAGGTGTAGATGTAGAGAAGAGGTTGAGCTTTTTAACAGACCAGGAACTCCAGAGATTAGAAGAAGTAGCAAAAGATCCTTTAAAACACGGTATACCTTCATGGATGTTGAATAGGAGAAGAGATCCATCTTCTGGAAAAGATCTTCAAATATATGGTTCAGACCTAGTCTTTACTATAAGAGAAGACATTAGAAGGGAGATGATGATTAAGTCTTGGCGTGGGATTAGGCATTCTCTAGGATTAAAAGTTAGAGGTCAGAGAACTAGAACTACTGGTAGAATAGGTACGGCTGTAGGAGTATCTAAGAAAACAACTTCCTAGCTAAATTAGCTCCTTCAACCATGTTCTTTTCTTTTTGATATGCTATTGGCCAGCTCCTAGTTCTTAGACCACAATCATTGCACGTAATTATCTTTGATTCATCTCCATGTTTCTTGGCTGAGTAAACCAATCTATCTCTTACAAGTTCAGGTGGTTCAATGAAATCTGTATGAACATCTATTACACCTGGAGCTACTTCAAGCCATGGCGTATACTCTCTAAAATATTCTATTATACCGTATCCTATCCTCTTCTCATCGTTTATCCCCATCTCTCTTGTATCTCTATTTGCACATTCAATAGATATTTGATGTATCTTTGCTTCAGCTATATGTGGAAAGAGCTTTGTGTAATCGCTGTAGCAGACATGTAACGTTACTTTTACATTTACTCCTTTAATAGACTCATTTAATGCTTCAACCATGACTGGGACTTCCCATGGTTTACTAGTTACAGCAGGCTCATCTATCTGTATCCTGTATGCTCCAGCTTCAACTAAACTTATAATATTCGGTCTAATTATATTCTTAGCTATATCTATAGTCATCTCTTCTTTCGCTTTTAATCTTGCTTCTAGAATATCGTCCATGCTCAAGTATTTCTTTATGTAATATTCATCAAAAGACCAGTCTGCTAGAGTATATGGTCCTGTTAATGGGATCTTTATCTCTCTTCTAGCTTTAGACTTTACGTAGAGGAACTCGTCTAAGTGATATGGTTTAACGAGTTTTGGAGAGTTTATGAAAGCTCCTTTTCTATAGAATTCGGCATCCCATACTTTAACTGTTCCTAGAAAAGTAAATCCTTCTACATATCTTAAAGGATGCTCATACATTTCTACTCTCTTCTGCTCACCATCCCATATAACGTCAAGACCAGCAGACTCGAAGAATCTTATAGCGAATAAAGATGCATAATCATATAGTATTATCATGTCATCTTCATTTATCCTTTTCTTATTCAATATAGAGAGGAGTTTATCAAGCTCTTCTACTCTTAGAAGCTCCCCCCACTTCTTCGTCTCTTCAATACTCTTCTCCGTGATCTTCTTCAAGAATGGTGCTCTTGAAAGACTTCCAACTTCTTGAGTTGGGAAGAGCTTCAACCTTCTTCACCCAGCCTCTCTACTATTTTATGTATAAGTTTTACTTTCTTGTAAGCTATATCTGGAGGGAGAAAGTCTAAGTCACAGCTAGGGGTTATGTATAATACTTCAGGCTCTCTTTTATCAATGTACTTAACAACCTTTTTAACTATGAGCTCAACGTCTTCGATTAAACTATTCCTTCCATCTATTATCCCTAAGGCTACTTTACCTATATCGTATTCAGCTAGCATATTCAAGTTAGTAGATGTTATGTCGAATCCTACAACATCTACATTATAATCTAATACTGTAGGTAGAACGTTCAATCCGTCTCCAAAATAGAAGTGTAACATCTTCTCCGAGTGGATACCCTTTAACATCTCTTCTATTGCATCTCCAACAATTCCTAGCATGTCATTGTCTAGTTTACGCCAGACCAGTGATGGCGCAGTAAGCTGAACTTGACCGACTTTATACTTCATCTGTATTTCTAGCAACTCTTCATTTAGAATTTCAGCGTAATTGAATAATAATTCATCTATCTTGAATCTAGTCATGTTCTCTGAAAGGGAGATGAAAGTATATGGGTCGGGTAAGATCAGCTTCCATCTTCCTTCAGGTATTAGGTTGGGATAGATATAGTCAGAGAGTATACTATTCTTTTTATTCATTCTATCTTTAATGATAGGTTTTTTGTAGAATGTGTTGTTGTCGAACCATCTCGCTAAGCCGTCTACCTCAACTCCGTGAAGGTTTTCTGAGATAGGTCTGAGAAGGTCATGCCACTCAAGCATACCGTCAACAACATACCTTAATCCAGCTTCTAGCTGTATCTCAACTACCTTCTCAGTCTCATCTAGAATTCTCTTCTTTAATTTATCCTTTTCAACTCTACCCTTCAAGTATTCTCTAAAAGATTTTATCAATTGTTCACTTCTAGGGTATGCTCCTACGAGTACTCCATGAATCTCGCTCATCTTCTTCAACCTATCTTGAGACTGCAGTAGACGTATTTTAACTTCATGGAACTTCTTCAACCATCTATTATAAGTAAACCAAGTTTAAGCTTTTCAACGAATACTATGTAGTATACTTTCTTTAAGTTTAAATAACTATTCTTTCGCTGTGTAAAATGCTGCGCATGTTACTGTTCTCGCTACTCCATCCATCATCCTTATGTTTTCTACTACTAGATCTCCTATCTCCTGTATAGATGATCCTCGAACCTTAACTATAATATCCCACTCTCCAGTAATCAGATGTACCTCTTCAACATCGGGTAAATCAGAGATCCTTTTAGCTAAATCTTTTTGAGAGACATGCGGACCAGGCATAAATGAGACTAGTATAAAGGCTGTTGTAGATTTACCGAGCTTAGAGTAGTCTACCTTTACAGTGAATCTTTTTATTACTCCTTCTCTTACCAACTTCTTAATTCTTTCTTGTACAGTTGTCCTAGGTATCCCTAATTTCTCAGCAATCTCTCTAACACTCTGACTCGAATCTATCCACAACTCTCTCAGTATCATTCTATCTTTCTCATCCAACTCCAATCTCTCATACCCTGTGGATAACTCTATCAGCTTATCTATAAACTTCTCACCTTACCTTGTACAGAGTATCGTCTATAAATTATAGTTAGACGTAGAGCAGATTCTCACATATAAGATCATGTTGTAGAATTTCTTGATCTTTCTTTAAGATTGACCTTGGTTCTGGTCGTCTACATAGACTTGCAAGATCTTTCTAAGCCCTTCCCGGTCAATACACTTATAATTTCTTTTAAGATTCTCAATTAATGGGTTTAAGATCCTCTTAACTATCGCCTTAGACATGTTATCTAGAGTTTTCCTAGTTTTTTCATCTAGTTTATCATCCTCAATCATCGAGAATGCTTCATCCAATTCTTCTATTCTTACTTTCTCTGCATATCGATAGATCTCAGAGACAAGCTCATTAATCTTCATAATTTCTAAACGTTCTAGAAAACTTTTTACACTATCTTCTATCAAAGTCTCGATCCTATCTAATTCCTTTATCTTACAGTATGTTGAGTCATCGATGTATTCTTTAAGTTCATCTAAGCTTAGAAGTTTTATGTTGGGTAGCTTAGATACTTCTGGGTCAACGTTTCTCGGAACTGAGAGGTCAACTATTAGTAAAGGCTTCTCTCTCCCCTTAATTTCTTCTATCTTCTTCCTCGTTATAATGTAGTGGGGTGCACTGGTTGTTACGAAGACTACGTCAGCTATATGAAGATACTTATCTATCTGGTTTAGATGTAGAGCTATACCACCACTTATATCAGCGAGTCTTGTAGCTCTATCATAGGTCCTATTAGCGAATAGTAGAGTGAGCCTCCGATATTGTTTCTCCATTAAGGCTGAGTTTACTAACTCTCCCGTCTCTCCCGCTCCTACTATCAAGATTACTTTATCATTCAAGTTCTCCAAGATCTTCTCTACACTTCTAACTGCGACATGAGCTAATGATACCTTCTTCCTACTAATATCAGTTTCAGATCTTATCTTCTTCCCTATTCTAATAGACTCTTCTATCATGAATTTAAGAAGTTGAGAGAGAGCATTAGCTGATAATGCTTTATAATATGCATCTTTTAGCTGGCGGAGTATCTCTTGTTCACCGATAACCATTGATTCTAAACCAGATGCAAGCCTAGTTAGATGTTTAAAGGCTTCTAAACCACTTATTCTTACAGTATCTCTTTCTATATCAAGATCATTTGTCAATCTACTCCACATCTTTAATACATCATCGATAGTAGATTCCCTATTTAGATCACAGTATACTTCAACTCTATTGCATGTCTGGATTATGGATACGCCGTCAACACCATCTATCTTTTTAAAACTCCTAAGAGCAAAGTCTAGGTCTTTAAAGAATGCTTTCTCAATCCTAGATATTGGAAGGTATTTATGATTTAAGAGTAGTGCATGAATACTTTCTAGAGACATCTTGATCCATCTACATTATAGATAGACTAGGGTTTATTAAAAGCCTTTACGAGCTGTGGACATACCTAATGATTTTGGTTGATCTTGAATTTTCCACTTTGTTCTCAGATGATATCTGAATAAGGCTTTAAATACTCTCTTTAGAGAGTTTTGAAAAACTTTAAAAAGAGTGATTTCTAAATTCTCAGCTGAATGGTCCAGTTAAATAGGTATGGTTTTCCACCTATAAGATTGAGACGACTTAGAAAGAATAAGATTATTAGAGATTTAGTTGCAGAAGAAAGAATCTCTCCAGATTCTCTTGTTATGCCTCTATTCGTAAAAGAAAGATTATCTGGTCGTGAACCTGTAAATGGCATGCCTAATCAAGAAAGATTATCTATTGAAGAATTATTGAAAGAAGTAGGTGAGTTACTAAACCTTAATATAAGAACGATCTTACTCTTCGGGATACCTTCTAGGAAGGATAGTATAGGCTCATCTGCTTACGATAGAGATGGAATCGTTCAGAGAGCTGTTAGAGAGGTTAAAAAGAATTTTGGTGAAGATGTCGTCCTTATCACAGATGTCTGCTTATGCCAATACACTAGCCATGGTCACTGTGGAATAATCTCAACTAAGAATAATGTAACTGTAGTTGATAATGATTCTACTGTAGAAGTTTTAACTAAAGTTGCTTTAAGCCATGCTGAGGCTGGAGCAGATATAGTCGCACCATCAGATATGATGGATGGGAGAGTGAGTGCAATAAGAAGTGCTTTAGATAGTGCAGGATATACCGATGTAGCCATCATGGCTTACTCAGCAAAGTATGCTTCATCTCTCTATGGTCCCTTCAGGAACGCTACATCTTCTACTCCAGCTTTTGGAGATAGGAGAAGCTACCAGATTGACCCTAGAAATGTTAGAGAAGCTATTAGAGAGGTTGAGCTAGATGTATTTGAAGGAGCAGATATTATTATGGTTAAGCCTGCTACATGGTATCTTGACGTAATATCTATTGTGAAGAATACTTTCGATGTCCCAGTTGCAGCTTACTCGGTAAGTGGAGAATACACTATGATTAAGCTTATGGTTGAGAAAGGTTTGATAGATGAGAAGCAAGCAGTTTGGGAGCAGCTCAACTGTATCAAGAGAGCAGGAGCAGATATAATAATAACATATTTTGCTAAAGACTATGCTAGGTGGCTTAGAGATGGCGTTATCCCGTGAACTTTATGAAAGAGCTAAGAAGCTGATACCAGGTGGAGTTAATAGTCCTGTTCGAGCTTACGACCCATACCCATTCTTCGTAAAAAGAGCTGAAGGATCTAAGATCTACGATGTAGACGGCCATGAGTACATAGATTACGTAATGGGTTATGGAGCACTTCTCCTAGGTCATTCTCCAAGAGAGGTAGTAAGTGCTTTAAGAGATGCTGTAGAAGATGGATTACTTTATGGTGCACCTACAGAAGATGAAGTATTATTAGCTGAGAGAATACATAAGCTCTATCCATCTATTGAGATGGTTAGGTTGACGAATACTGGTTTAGAAGCAACGATGCATGCTATTAGATTGGCTAGAGGATACTCAGGTAAGAGAAAGATATTGAAGTTTGAAGGATGCTATCATGGAGCGCATGATACATTACTTGTAAAAGCTGGCTCAGGAGCCTTGACATTCGGCATACCTTCAAGTCTAGGAGTTTTAGAAGATTTAGCAAAACATACTCTAGTATCGAGATATAATGATATAGAGTTGACTGAGAAGATTGTTAAAGAGAATAAGGATGACCTAGCAGCTATAATTGTAGAGCCAGTAGCTGTAAACGTTGGGTTGATTAAGCCTAAGATAGAATTTCTAAGGTCTCTTCGAGAATTAACAGATGATGTTGATGCTGTCCTCATATTCGATGAAGTTGTAACAGGTTTTAGACTTGCTCCAGGAGGTGCTCAAGAATACTACAACATAAGAGCAGACTTAACTACTCTTGGGAAAGCATTAGGAGGAGGACTACCTATCTCAGCATTCGGTGGAAGAGAAGAGATAATGAAGAATCTTTCACCTTTAGGTAAAGTATATCAAGCGGGAACATATAGTGGTAATCCTCTATCTACTAGAGCAGCTTTAGCAGTCCTCAAATATATTGAAGGTAATCGGCATCTTTACAATGAGATGAAGCTCAAGGTTGAGAAGATCTGTAAAGAAGTCTTGGAATTCATAGAAGATAAAAAGCTTGAAGCAACTATTACTTATCTAGAATCAATGTTCCAGATATTCTTCACTTCTAGAGAGATCTATAATTACGAAGATGTCAAAACCTCTGACATCAATAAATTCAAAACATATTTTCACAATCTACTTAAGAGTGGGGTGTTTATCCCTCCAAGCCAATTCGAGACTTGCTTTATGTCAACAGCGCATACGCATCGAGATGTAGAAGAAACGATCCACTCTATTGAAAACTCTCTTATGAAGCTAGAGAAATGAAGTTAGTTGTAGGAACTAGAGGTAGCAAGCTTTCCATCATACAGACTCAAGAAGTCATCAATAGTTTAAAAGAGAGATACCGAGAGATGGAGTTCGAGATTAAGATAATAAAGACTACTGGAGATATAGATCTCGAGACTCCATTATACAGAATTCAGAAGAAAGGTATATTTGAGAAGGAGATAGATCTAGCATTGATTAATAGAGAGATAGACTTTGCAGTTCACAGTCTTAAAGATTATCCTACAGATACCTTAGAAGGTATAAGAATAGTAGCTGTACCTAAAAGGCTCAGCCCGTATGATGCATTAACATCTAGGATCGGTTCAGACTTGATCGATCTACCTAGGAAAAGTAAGGTTGGAACAAGTAGCTTAAGGAGAGAAGCCTTCATAAAGTATTTGAGAAAAGATCTAGAAGTTATCCCAATTAGAGGTAATTTAGATACTAGGTTGAAGAAGATGTTTAACGGATTGGTAGATGCAATCGTGGTAGCTGAAGCTGGATTGATTAGGCTTGGAGAGAGAGTAGATTTTAAGAGATTGAATATCGATGACTTTACACCTCCTGCAGGTCAAGGAGCCTTAGCTGTAATAGCTAGAGTAGATGATGATAGATTGATAGAGATTTTGAGTACGATAAACGATGAGAAGAGCTGGATGGAGACATCTATTGAGAGGAGGATAATCTCTTTACTTAAAGTAGGATGTAAGACGCCTATAGGTGTATGTGCAAGAGTAGAGAAAGGAGGAGTAGATGTAACGGTCTCAACAGTATCTCTCGATTATGAGAAGAAGGTACTTGTCAACGAGTTTATAGAAGGAGAAGACATGGAGAAAATATCTTCAAAGATAGTTGAATCATTTAAGAGAGAAGGTGGAGAAGAGATAATTAGAGAATGGAGAAGCTACTATGATTAAATCTTGCTTTACCTATTTGCATCTACTCGACCTCACTAGGGTGAAGAGAAAATCCAATCTTAGAAGCACAATCTTTAGAGATATTCTTGATATGAGAGAGAATCTGAGATGACTAGAGATCTAGTAGTAATACTTCCAGGAACTGTGAGTACTTCGAGAAATATTGTGAAGAGTCTAGCGGATCTTGAAGTATCGATTAAAATTATCCCTATTCTTAAGGTTAAGATAGACCGAGAAGTTGTAAAGACAGCTAATAGAGTTCTCTCTCAAATTACAGGAATAGAGTATAGTGTATTCACGAGTAAGACAGCAGTTGAGATCGTTCACGACCTTATCCCAATTGCATGGAGATATGCAAGAATACGCTCAGTAGCTATAGGTCCTGGAACGGCCTCATTGCTAAACTCTCTTGGAGCTGAGAGTATAGATATTCCGATCAAGCATTCTTCTGAAGGGTTGATAGAGTTTCTTAAGAGAGTTCCAAGTAGTGCATCGGTAGCACTATACTGTTCAAGCTTTGTAGATCAATCTCTAGAAGATTTCATTAATCATGTCTTCCTTCAAAAATATATCTTCAAACTGTATAATATTAGTGGGTCGAGGAAGAGTATAGATCAGATAGTTGAGCTTGTTGAATCTAATCCTTCAAAGACCTTCTTGATAATCTTGACCTCTCTCCAGATATTGCGTATTTTATCAGAAGATGGGAGGTTAAGATCCCTTAGTAATGTATTCTTCTCAACGATCAGTAAAAGGATATCTGATGAAGCAGTGAGATTAAAATTCCCTATCTCACATTCATCTCAAATAGATAGGATAGATGAATACTATGTAGAATTAAAAAAATATATTACAAATCTATTAAAACGTATACAAAGTGGATAATTATCATGGATTATTCATCTATGTCAACTCCATGATTCCGTGGAGCCAGCTCATATTGTAGTATTAATTATAGTTTCCATTTAGTTTAACGCTTAATGTCGGATGCTCTCATAGTAAATTCTTATAATGTGGCTGGTATGTTAATGTTCAGAGACTATATGGTTAAGATGAATTCTGTCATAATTTTAGGTTATGGTGGATATGTTCCAAGATATAGGGTAAGAGCTGAAGAGATAGCTCGCGTCTGGGGTGAGGAGCAGACAGGGCTGCCTGTAGAAGAGAAGGCTGTGGCAAGTTTAGATGAAGATACGATTACTATGGCTGTAGAGGCTGCAAGGATAGCGTTGAAGAGGGCTGGGATACCTCCTAGTAGGATAGGTGCAGTCCACGTTGGTACAGAGTCTAAACCATATGCTGTAAAACCTTGTGGAACGATAGTTGCTGAAGCAATAGGAGCTACTCCTAAAGTTACAGCAGCAGACTTCGAGTTTGCATGTAAAGCAGGTACAGAAGCTCTTCAATTTATCTCAAGCTTAGTTGAAGCTGGTAGGATAGATTATGGTCTAGCCATAGGTTCTGATACAGCTCAAGGTAGACCTAGAGATGCCTTGGAATATACAGCTGCAAGTGGAGCAGCAGCATTTATAATAGGTAGAGATAAGGATAAAGGTGTAGCAGAGATAGAAGCTTGGACATCTTACGTTACAGATACTCCAGACTTCTGGAGGAGAGAGTATGAAAGATATCCACGCCATACTGCTAGATTCACAGGAGACCCAGCATACTTTCATCACATTGTAAACTCTGTTAAAGCACTTCTCGATGATGAAGGATACAACTTTAACGATATAGATTATGTAATCTTTCATCAACCTAATGTAAGATTCCCCTTTGTAGCTGCGAAGCTACTGGGAGTAGACATCGAGAAAGTCAAGCCTGGAATGGTGGCGGGCACAATTGGAAACACTTATGCAGCATGCAGTCTTCTAGGATTAGTGAAGGTTTTAGATCAAGCTAAACCTGGTCAGAGGATACTCTTGGCCAGCTTCGGTTCAGGTGCTGGGAGCGATTCATACATCATTAGAGTTTTAGATGGAGTGGAATTGAAGAGAGAGTTAGCACCTACTCTAGAAAAATTTATTGAGAGGAAAACCTACATAGATTACATCACATATGCTAAGAATAGGCGTAAAATAATCATGTGAGTGATTAGAAGATGAGTAAGGTATATGTTGCTGGAGTTGGGTTAACAAAGGTTGATGAACATTGGCGAGAATCTCTAGAGTACTTGATGGCTGAAGCATCTCTCAAAGCCTTAGATGATGCAGGAATAAGTAGAGTCGACTCAATATATGTTGGAAGTATGCTATCTCAAGTACTCCAAGAGCAGAGCCATCTAGGAGCATTATTAGCTGAGGAGCTCGGTCTATCCGGTATCCCAGCTATGGGAGTGGAGGCAGCATCTGCCTCCGGTGCTGCGGCAGTTTACGCAGGAGCTAGAGAGATTGAAGCATCTAGAGCTAATGCTGTTCTAGTGGTAGGTGTAGATAAGATGTCGGATGGGATGTCTGAAGAAGTTACATCAGCTATGATGATAGGTGAGAGGCAAGAGTATACTGGATTCATAGGTGCAACATTCTACTCGATCAACGCTCTCCTATATAGTCTATACATGAATAGGTATAGTGTAGGTCAAGAGAAGATAGCTCTCTTCCCAGTTCTATGTCATGAACATGCAGTAAATGCTCCACATGCTCAATACCCATTTAAGATTAAGCTTGACACAGTCTTAAGCTCACCCTATGTAGCTGAGCCTTTGAGAAGATTTGAAACAACAGCGATCGCAGATGGTGCCGCAGCCCTTGTCCTCGTCAATGAAGAGACTGCTAGAAAGTTAGATTCATTAAAGACAGAACTAGTGATAGAATCTGCAACAGATTATTTGACACCTCTTCAGAGAGAAGATCCTCTCTGGTTTCCATCAGTAAGTCTATCAACTTCTAAAGCATTGAGTAGGTCTGGAATAGAGAAGAAAGACATTAAGACTATTGAGATATTCGATGCTACATCTATTATGGCCGTACTCTCTTTAGAATCACTAGGTTTCGCAGAGAGAGGAGAAGGGTGGAGACTTTTAGAAAGAGGAGAACTAACCCTCTCGGGAAGCATCCCATGTAATACTTTTGGAGGATTGAAAGCACGCGGTCACCCAGCAGGGGCCACGGGAATATACCAGATAGCAGAATTACATCTACAATTAACTCATAGAGCTGGAAAGAATCAACTAGATTCTATTAAAGCTGGACTTGCTCAATCTCTTGGAGGAATAGCATCTACAGCATTTACATCTATATTGAAGGAGGTCTGATCAAATGTTCAGAATCAAGGTTCCAAGATATTGGAGACATAAAGATTTTAGATATAGACTTAATGCTTGGAAGTGTAATCATTGTGGGGAGGTACATTTCTTTAAACCACTTGTATGTAGAAGATGTAGATTGAGAGAATTTAATAAGGTGATGCTTCCTGAAACTGGTAAGCTGATAGCTTATACAATAGTTAGAAGCCCACCATGTGGATTTGAAGAACAGACACCTTACATAATTGGATTCATAGAACTTGAAGATGGGACTAGGATCTTAAGCCAGATAACAGACTGCTATCCAGAAGAACTCAAGCTAGGTATGAAGGTCGAGGTAACATTTAGAAGAGTAAGAGAGGATGATCCAGATAAGATAATAGCTTATGGATACAAGTTCAGACCCGCTATCTGAGAATAGTATAGTAACCTATAGAACTTGTAATATCTTAATCACTAATTGTTACAAACATGGATGTAGTGGATAGAACAGAATGAGGACCAATCTTTTCTAGAGGTTTCTAATGATCTTCTAGATTATTCATCGATTTAAATCTAGGCTCTCTTCAACTTCTTCCAAACATATATCGTTGCATATTCTCTAGGAATCCCTTCACGTTGAGCTATGCTATCTATCTGCGCTCTTAACTTCGGTATAGTTTCATCTCCAAGCCTATCTTCAACCATGGCAACCATCTCTTCAAATAATTTAACAGATAGCTCTTTGTATGATGTAGTTTCATAGATATTGTTAAGCATGTTCTTAAGCTGCTCTATCTTGGCATCGACTTCTTTCATTTTAGTATCTGTTTTAGTTAATTCTTTTACTAATTCAGGGACCATCTTCTCCAATTCTTCTTTTTTCGAGACCGATATAGGCTCACCTTGTTCTTCTAATTGTCTAAGAGTATCTAATTCTATCTGATTAAAGTATAATTCTTCTTCAATTCTCGAGAACCTCGCTTCATATAAAGCTCTAAGTCTTCTATACTTATCAATCCCTTCTGAGATGTTTTTTCTAACTTCTTCTCTTAAAGCATCCCATTTCTGGAGTATCTTCTTGAGTATAGCTACACTCATATCAAGCTGGTCCTTGAACTTCTGCTGTGTAACCTTCTCTCTAGTCTTTATCTCTTCTATCTTCTTCTTTAATGCATCATAAGATGTTTCAGCATCGATCTCTGCCTCGCTTATTTCTCTATCTTCTTCTAAGATTAGAGGTTTTATTGTAAGTACCTCTTCCTCAACTTTTTCAACATCTTGCTTAGGTTCAAGCTTCTCTTCTTTTATAGGCTCTATAATTGGAACTTCTTTCTCTTCTCCAGATTCTCTAGTCTTGATAATGATACGTCTCGGCATCTCTCTACATTTTGTTGATCTATCCTGTTTATAAGAATTTTCTATTACTATCTTTGAGATTTTATACTTAGAGAAGTGATAGGAATATTGTCTGCTCAGCTATATCTACACTGTATTCAGCTATTCTCGTCCAAGCTCCTAAGGCTGTTCTCAAGAGTGAAGTATTCTTGGCATTGTTCTTACGCTTGACAATCTTTTCAAGAAGCTCAGCATGTAACTTCTTTACTTTCTCTAATTCTTCGATCAAGATATTCGCTTCTTTCTTATCTTTCTTTAATAAGACTCCGATACTTTCAAGAAACATGTTCTTTACATGTTCATCTAGCCTCTTTATCTCTATAGCTAGTTCTTCATCTATCTTTTCATCAATGTTTAATGAGATGCTTGCTATATTGGATGCATGGTCTCCTATTCTCTCAATTGCCTTGGTTATTATAGCGTAGCTTAAGCAAGCCATAGCATTCTTTATCTTAAGTTCATGTAGGATCTGAGGAAGTTCAGCAGCAAGATTAAGTTGCCTACTAATGAAATAGAATAACTTGTCTACTTCATCATCTCTCTGGATTACTTCTTCAGCTAATTCTCGATCTCCTAAGAGTAGAGAGGTTGTTGCATCTCTCTGCATAGATGCTGCAAGTTCTGCTTGTCTCTTTAATGCTTCTTCTAATGGTAATTCAAGATGTTTAGCGAAGCATTGGAGTAACATCTCCATCATGCTCTCATTCAAGATCTCCATACCCATCAGCTTTTTCCTCATGTTTTGTTTTATATACAGTTTTAAGTAGGATTGAGGAACCGAGAACTCTATCTTAATAATATCATAGCCTGCTAAGTAGATAGATATAAGTTCTCTGAGTAATGTATCAGCCTTCGTATCTTCTTTCACTAAGAGTCTAGCTTCTCTTCTACTCTCTTCTAGAACATCAGGTGTTAAGATCAATCCTAGACCACTTCTCGGTATTAATCTTACCAAGCTTCCAGGCTTCAACCCTATCTCAGCAGCCCATTCTTTAGGAAGAGATATGGATAATGTTGTTCTACCTGTTAACTGAACCCTCCTAATATATTCTTCCATCTTATAGATAGTGGGCACTATGTAGATTTATACCTTTCTATATAGAAAATTGTCTTGATATGTTATTCTATGCAATCTATGTATTTAAGGTACAATTTTTATGATGAGGGAATATAAAAGCTACCATGATCATTTTTATTGTTAGACTTGATAGCTGGATTAGATGAAGCTGGAAGAGGTTCTGTTATAGGACCGATGATTATAGCAGGAGTATTAATATCTGAAGAAGATATAGATCAACTTATTAAGATAAGTGTAAGAGATTCAAAAGAGCTTAAACCAGAAGAAAGAGCTTTACTCTATGAAGAGATAATCAAGATAGCTAAATCTTTGAAGACTGTAGAGTTGAGTGCTAGAGAGGTTGATTCTCAAACAAAGAAGAATAAGGGAAGAGGGATAAACAATCTCGAAGCACAAGTATTTGCAGAGATAATAAACAATCTTAAGCCAGATATAGCTTACATTGATGCACCTTCAAGAAATATAAGAGCATTCAAACTCACCTTAGTCGAGATGTTAAAACATCCATGTAAGCTAATAGTAGAGCATAGAGCAGATAAAAATTATCCAGTGACAGCTGCAGCCTCGATAATCGCTAAAATCTGTAGAGATAGAGAGGTTGAAAAGCTTAGAAAGAGGTTCGGTGACTTCGGCTCAGGTTATCCACATGATCATAAAACAAGAGAGTTCATTAGAAGAGCGATGACTAATAAAAGTGATGTAACAGAATACATTAGATGGAGTTGGAAGACTATTAGTAAACTAGCTCAAACAACATTGGAAGAGTATTAGAGTGATCTAGCTTGAGGATACTGTATGCTTTAACAGGTCCTCCAGGATCAGGGAAGACTACAGCTATTTTAAAGGTTAAAGAAATTTTAGAATCAGCTAAAGTAAAGATTGATGGAATGTATACAGAGGAGATTAGAGTTTCTAGTAAGCGTGTAGGGTTTAAGGTAACTAGGATAATGACAGGTGAGAGCGGGGTCATGGCCCACGTAGATTTCAAGACAGGGTATACTGTTGGTAAATATGGTGTGAATATAAGAGTTCTAGAAGAAGTTGGGGTGAGAGGGATATTAGAGGGGATGAATTCTTCAGAACTCATAATTATAGATGAAGTTGGACCTATGGAGCTTCTAAGTAATAACTTCATTACAGCTGTAAGGAGAGTATTATCACATCAGATTCCAGCAGTCTTAACAGTACATTATAGAGCATCCCACCTACTAGTAAATGAAGTTAAGAGAGCTGCTAGAGAAAGACTAGTAACTCTCACAGAATACAATAGGGATAAGATTCCATTGGAGATCTCAGAAGAGATATTAAGAGCTCTAGGTAAGGCTCGTCTTTAACTACAGTAGAATTCAAATCTATTATGTATTCTCTATTTACTTTTATTGAGATCAATGCTTATTTGATGTAAGTAAAGTTCAGCTTGAAGGCTTAGTCTTTTACATATGTGAATTCACCATGTCTCTTAGTAACCTACATCTATTTTCTGGGAAGATAATGTGTAGGCGATGAAATAAGATGCGTAGGATGCCGAAGCCCCCATATCTATCAAAGGGTTCACTTCAACAACATCCATACCGATTATGTTTTTCCTACAGAGTACTTCTAAGAATCTAGTAACTTGAGATGGTGTTAATCCATTTGGTGAAGGGCTAGATACACCTATTCTACCACCTACATCTAAAACATCAACATCTACGCTAATGTAAATATTTTCAGAATTCTTTAATAAACCTCTAAG
The DNA here is from genome assembly GCA_025058515.1 of Aigarchaeota archaeon. GTDB lineage: Archaea > Thermoproteota > Nitrososphaeria_A > Caldarchaeales > Wolframiiraptoraceae > Geocrenenecus. The sequence continues at coordinate 4,539 of JANXDW010000049.1, read as the reverse complement.
CTCTTCTAATACTTCATCTAATGACCTATGTACTAAATCTGCTGAGATTATTAAATCGAGATTCTCTTCTCCATACTTTCTCTCTTCTTCTAAAAAATCTCTACATCCAATCACTACTACTTTACCTCTCTTTTTATCTAAGAATCTTCGAAGCCATGTTGCATGGTTTACTCTAGAATCCATGTGATCATCTAGTAAATCGAGATGTGCATCGAAGATTATAGTCGTTAGATCTGAATGTTTAGCTATGGCCCTCAGCGAGGCAAGAGTCAACGTATGTTCTCCACCTATTATAATAGGCTTCTTTCCTTCAGAAGAGATCTTATCAACAATCTTAAAAGTTCTCTTCAACATCCATTTAACATTAATTGATGGGATGAGGTCTCCTAAGTCGGCTATCTTTGAATGCATTCCCGCTAGACTTGGATAAACTATATTCTCTGAGAATAATCTTACAGCGAGAGGTCCAAATCTACATCCTGGTAGAAAGCTTACAGTTGAGTCGAAAGGTACTCCGAATACTATGTACTCAGCCTTCTCATATTCTTCTCCAACACTGAACAGGGTAAACCTTTTCTTAAGATAGAATTGGAGGAGACCTATCATACATTTCAATAATTCTATGGAGATTATGATTATATATAGGTTAAAGTTTATCTAATATAACAATAGATTGGAGTTGATGAATCATAGACTTATGATCATTCTTCTGTTGGCGTTGATACCTCGTCTCATAATCTCTCCTTTCTTTGGACATCCATGGGATATGTACATCTGGTTGAAATCAGGTGAATTAGCTTTAGCAAATATAAACATATACTTATTGGAGAACCCAGTAGACTATCCTTGGGGTTTCTATGCCTATCCACCTACTTGGCTATACTGGTTAATCATTCCAGCAATCATCAATAAGATCATAGAGAATCTATATATTACTATCTTTTTGATAAAACTTCCAATTATAATCTCAGATATTCTCGCGGGATTTCTCATATATAGGATAGCTTTGAGACTAGGTTACGGAGATAGGAAAGCATTGATTATATCAGCTATCTGGCTTTTCAACCCTATCACTTTCTTCATATCATCAGTCTGGGGGATGTTCGATTCAATTGCAGTCTTCTTTATGCTTACCGCATTATCATCTATACTCGATGAAAAATATGCGAGAGCAGGATTATTAATAGGAATAGGAGCTTCAGTTAAACTTTTACCTGCTTTATTGATTCCACCTACAGTAATATATCTTCTCAAGGCTAGGAGATTGGAGAAGAAGAAAATATTCATAAATCTATTCATGCTTCCCGCTCTTATCTTCTTATTGGTCTCTCTACCTTTCTTAAGTACTCCAATTGAATATCTAAAACATATTCTTCAACATGCTGAAAGTGTTGGGTCGTTTACTTACTGGGTTGCGTTATCAGCTATAGTTAATCCTTCAATCTTCTGGTTCTTACCTCTGATCGTATACGTTGCGGTGATCACGATATCATATAAGAAGTTTCAAGACGGTGTTTATGAATATATAAAAATAACTGGAGGCACCATCTTATCTTTCCTCGCTGCTTCACCAAAAGTCAATATACAGCATACGCTGATCTTCATACCTCTAATCTTATTGTACAATAAATTCTTAGAGAGGGGGGAAATAGTACATAAGTTTACATGGTTTATGCTCGCTGGAGTTGTATGGCTATCTTCATCTCTCACCATATTGTATAACTACAGTATAGAGTATGTTGGTAAAGTATACACTCCTGATAGTTATGATTTTGGATTAGGAGCTGTAATGTTAGTTGTAAGCTCTGTAGTTGGAGGAGTCTGTATTGTTCGATTAACCCTTGATGTTCTAGGTCTAAACAAAGTAGAATATAAAATGTTCACTAGTAGGTGGGGTATGATAGCAATAATTTTATCAGCTCTACTAGTATTCTCACTATATTCTTCTCCTTCTGGAGTGATAATCCCAATGGCTGAGATTAGGATAGGTATCCCGGAGAGCGTTGACTCAGCATTTATACCTAAGAGTGCAACCAGCATTGATAACTACCTTAAGCATTACAATGTTAACTATGTGGTCTTACCATGGTCTCCAGATTTTGTTAATACTTACCGTGGTCTAAATCCCAATCAAGATATAACGATCTATACTAGATTTCGAACTGGATCAAATAAATGGTCGCAGGGTGATATAATCTGGTTGGTGAACGAGTTTCATTCAAGAGGGGTAAAGGTATTACTGGGAGTCTACTTAAAAGTTGAGGAGATTAAACCACATTATGGTATGCAAGGATACTCGATAGACTGGATAAAGAATCATGGTGAAGTAATTGGATCTGAAGGTATACTCTTATTCAATAAGACTATACATATCGATGAATCAAGATCTTATCCATACTCAGAATACTTTGCAAACCAGATCACGAGAATAGTAAGAGATATCGGGTTCGATGGAGTATACTTAATGAGTTGGAGTGATTGGAGGAGTTCTGGAGGTTCTTCCCATATCTTACCCTTACTCAGTGAATTAAAGAAGAAGCTGGATAAACCATTATTCATTGAAGGTCCGGAGAATACAGATAATCCAGAAGAAGTTATAAATCTCTTAGAATTGTCTGACTATGTTATCTTAAAGACAGCTCCATGGGTGTACACAGTATACTATGCAAGAACTGACAATGTGACATTAACCGATTACAAGAAATATATTCAAGATATATTATCTCGAATAGATGAAGATGATGAAGAGAAGCTTCTATTTAGTCTATATTTATTTGATTTTGTTGATGGGTGGACAACCCCTGCAACACAAGTCTTCATCGAGGCAAGAGAATTCTATGAATCTGGATTGAGAAAAGGATATGCACTCTACTATACAAGTAGGTATGTACCCTACAGAGTTTCCTTTGAGATAAATTATCAAGCTACTAGATAAGATCTTGGTATCTCGTAGAAGCCTTATATGGAGCATGGTCTTAGTAGAAACGTTTATAGACAGCCACGTAACTTATTAAAAACATGGTATCTTACTGGATATTCATTGTTAAAGATCATTTACACATGGGCAGGATTATACTTGCTAGAGATGTCTTATTCGATAGAGTTAGGAATAAGTTTTGGTCTCTTAACTCTCGTAGTCGGAATGTTAAGAAGATTAAACCTGGAGACCATGTTCTTTTCTACATTACAAGTAGAGATGAAAGAGGTCTTATGGGTAGGGGAGTGATAAGTACAGATCCTCATCCAATAACTCCTGAACAGAGATTCCATGTAATCGGAACTCCATCAGAAGCATTTGATTATGCTGTCGACTTCTCAGAAGCAGAGATCTGGGATAGAGTGATCCCCATTGAGGAATTAGAGAATAAAATATCGATCTTGACTGGAAAGAAGAGTTCAAAAGTGGTGTTTAGAGGAAGTGTTATTAGGATATCGAAGAATGATTATCAAACAGTTTTGGAAATAAAGAGATCGAAAGAAGCATCAGTAAAATCAAGTTAGTATTTTGCTGATGCTATATCTACACGATTGGAGGAGTATATTTAATCTTTAAGAGTGAAGGAGGCATCTTCCTCTTATGTTCAGTTGAATGATATCTTTTTGAAACCCATACAGCTATATCAACAGGTAGCCCAGCTCTCTCCGATGCTTCTACTATCCCTAAACCTCTATCAAAGATATTGTATAGTAATAGGTCAAGCTTACTATAGTCTACTGGAATTTCATCTATTGCCACGTGACCAGGGTAAAGTCTTGGAGCTGCAGGTTTAGAGTATATCCGCTTAGGTAGTCCAAGGTATGCTCCAAGCTCTCGTAGTTGTGTTTTATATAGATGTGCTATAGGTAGAAAATCTACACCTCCATCACCATACTTTGTATAGTATCCGATTAATATCTCGCTTTTATCTCCTGTTCCAGCTACTAATCCATCAGTGATGTTTGCATAGAAATATAGTAAGCTCATTCGAATTCTAGCTCTAAGATTTCCAAAAGACATCTTATACTTAGGGTCATCTAAGCTCAGTTCCACCGATTCTGCATAACTTTTCACTATACTATCTATCTGAATAAGCTTATAATCTATTTTGAGATATTCTGCTAACCATTTAGCATCTTCTACATCTTCGGTAGGAGTAAATGATGTAGGCATAATTAATCCATGAACTTTCTTAGGGTTAAGAGCTTTAACGAGAAGAACTGCTGTTACACTACTATCTAATCCACCGCTTAAACCAATTAAAACATCTTTATCTCTTACAGTCTCTTGAATAAATTCTACTACATCATCGATAACTTTATCAAAATCAATCTTTAAATCATCTACTAGAAACGACCCCATACCTTAATCATTAATTAATCATTAACAGAAGATAAAATATTAACTTTAAAATACGAACATTTTAAGTAACCAATAATAATAGGGTTGATCAAGTTATAGGTGGAGGGCCCGTAGCCTAGAATGGATATGGCGTCGGCCTTCGGTATATTGAAGAGATTTGAAGATAGCCGGAGGTCGGGGGTTCAAGTCCCCCCGGGCCC
>JANXDW010000020.1 GCA_025058515.1 Aigarchaeota archaeon | reverse complement strand
TCTTCAACAAATATCAAGATAACTACAACCAATCCAAGGGAGTCTACCAGTCACGAGCTATAAAGGCGATGAAGGCTGGTAGGCCCTTATGTAGAGAAGATCCTAATGATTATCATTAGGATCCTTAACACTTTCAGCTTTCACCAGCCGGAGCCGTAGTTACCGTGACTGGTAAGCCTTTCCCCCTCCTTTATTTTTTGGGTTATTGATGGAGAGTTACATATAAGGTTAGAACCTAGAACTTTTCAGAATTATAGTAGTATAATTGTTATTAGGAGTGTATAAGACTAATTTGTCTAGTTTTCTATAATATATCTTACATATATCTTCTCACTGTTTATAATCCATTTATTCTAGCAACATATGATCCTCTATGTGATTCTGTTGAAACTTTTCTAGAGCTGAGCAGAAATTGTTAAAAACATGTAATGGAGAGATAATAGATGTAGCAGTAAAATCCTTAAAAGTAAAGATGAAAATTATCTATTTAGGATGCTGGAAGAAGTTGCTGGGAAGCCTACTAGACTATACTCATATCTAAGTGATGGAAAGATACTCTGTAGAGCATGTGTAAGTTACTGTAGGCTGAAGCCTGCAGCAGATAAAAGTCTGTGATATTAGGAACTACATAAAATATGTTTATGTAGTACTTTAACGATTGGTTAATATAATTCGTAGTAGGAAATCTTTTTGAAAGATTTGAAGATGAGAAATCATACAACGAGATTAGCCTCCCTCTACCCATACATTAAAGGACTGCCTGGTAGAGGTAATCAGCTTCCTTTAACTATAGCTTTTATCACCTTAACGGTATTACTAGCCTCACTCCTCATACATCAAATTCTACTTTTCTTTGCATTAAGCTATTACTCGATCATCTTAGTAAACTACTTATTCTCTAGGTCTCGGAGAGAGTTGATCAATTTCAGGAGGCTTAATGGAGTTACGGTAGTCGAGAGCGTCTTAACTAGCTTAGGGTTAATGAGTGCTTATCTAACATACTTGGGTGGAGTCTGGGTTATCATAGCCTCGATCATCTTCTCTTCTCTTACAGCATTAGCAACCATGATTAGAGGATTAATAGTTAGAGTACTCAGTGGAGATAATCTAGCATACTCAATCAAGTACTCATTAACGATAACTACTATCCAAGTTTTCTCATTCTCTTTCATTAACCTAGAAAACATTAAAACCTCTATGATAGCTGGTCAACTTATAGGGAACGCCACATACATAATCTATTCATCTATCCTTGATATCTTCTTAAAGGTGAAAGGATTGAAGCCGATAGAACTACTCTCAGCTATGTTAGCTATATTCTTGAATGGTGTAAAGGAACCTTTAGAGAAACTAGCTGGAAAACTTGAAACTAAGTCGGATATTAAAGTAGAGTCTCTAGTCTTTAGAGAAACCACATCAAATAAGATTAGCATCGCTTTAATAGTGCCAAGCTTCCATCCTGGACCATTTAGAGATTTTGGAAGCAGTATCCTGCCATATCTAATTGAAGAGAAACTTTCTAGATATGGAATAAAATCAGTTATAGTTAAAGGACTTTCAGATCATTCAAAGAACATAATATCTAGAAGAGATTGTGAGTTTATAGCTGATGAGATCGTGAAAAGTATAGTAAACCATAACTCTAATTACTCTAGGTCAGTTGGATATGTCAAGATCTTTAAGAATGGTCCTGTAACCACTTCTCTAGTACCTATTGGAAGCTCAACTCTAACATTAATAACTCTACATCCTGAAGGTATGGAAGACATACCGTATGAGGTAATGGATAAGATAAATAATGATGAACTAATAGTAATAGATACTCATAATAGCTTCTCAGAAGATGTTAAAGAGCTGAATGATAGACTAAACGATGTTAGAGAAGCCTTAAAGAATATATCTAACATTCACGTTGAGAGGAATTCTGAGATACTTCTAGGTTATGGAGAGAGTAATATTGATGGATACGGATTAGAAGAAGGAATAGGACCTCTAGGGATTAGGACTATTGTATTAAAGAATAACGGACAGCTCTCATCACTGGTAGTCATAGATAGCAATAACGCGGTTCCAGAGGTTAGAGAGAAGATCTTAGCAGAGGTTAAGAAGATTAAAGTAGATTACTGCGAGGTTTTAACAACCGATACCCATATAGTTAATGGAATAAAACTTGGAGGTCGAGGATATCATCCTCTTGGAGAAGTAATTCCATTAGAAGATATTGTCAAATCAGTATTAAGAGCAGTAAAACAAGCAATAGAGAATATTAAGAAGATGGAGGTATCAAAGATCTCATTCACCTTCAAAGACATAAAAGTTATGTCTAATGATTTTCTAGAAGAAGCTGCAAATAAAACTCATAAATCTCTAAAACTACTTGCTCTAACGACCCTCATAACTATGGTAACATCGGCTTTACTTACCTTTGCACTTCTATTTCTAATATTCTAGAAACAATAAATTTATCCCTCGAGATATATCTTGATGAGAGAGAAGAGATTTGAGGAGAGCTATCGTAATTGTTGGAAAGAAGCCTAAGATGAGATATGTAACAGCATGTATAACATTATTTAATAGAGGTGAGAAAGAGGTCTTACTAAGAGCTCGTGGACGTAGTATCAGCAATTGTATAGATGTCGCTTTACTACTTAAGAAAAGCTTCTACTCTACTCTTAGGATAAAGAATATATCTTTAGGATGCGATGAAGCAGAGCTAGATGGAGATAAGAAGAGATATGTAAGCTTTATAGAGATCCTTATCTCACTTAACTAACCTATTCTTCACAATAACATTATCTCTTCTAAACTATCGTCACCGGTCTCTTGAAAAGAATACTCTATAGAGTTTATGAAATAGGTTATCGGCTTATCTCCAACTTCTTCAATCTAATTCCTTCTCTATGAATAGTATAATTACATTCTTTACATATTAACTTCAAAGTCTGCTTCTGGGATGTCTTTGACTTTTTACGTTGTAGAGGATATTTCTGACCACCATAACCATGCAATTCTCTCTCATGTCTTCTAGCACCTGCAGCTAGAGACCTTTCTTTACCCTTCTTATAAAGCACTACTTTATGCTCACTATACTTCCGACATCTCGGACAATAAGTATTGATAGTCTCAGGAACCTTCATGCTCAGAGTATCCTATATACGCTGATTATTAAATTTCTCCATCTTTAACTTAATAAAAGTTTTATAATTTCTTCCTTGAAAAATATGTAAACGCTACTATAGATAAGTAGAGTTTTGAAAAATTATAGTTATCGAGGTCGTGAATAGATCTAGATGACTACTCTCTCAGATACTCTACTTCTAACCTCTTGAGTATTTGGAGCTGTTTCTCATGTTCTCCCTTGCTCTCTCTTTCTTCAAATTCTTTAAAGCTATGCATGATTTCTTCTTGTCTGCTTAGAGGAATATGCTGGTCGGCTAAATTAAAAAGTATGTTGTCTTCTTTATAGATGTGTTGATCTAGTAAAGCTACATAGTTCACAGCATTCTCTTTAAACTCTCCTAAAGCATCTTCTAACCCTCTCCTATACTTTTCCACAGCCTCCACCATATTCTTAACATACCTCCTCCCTTCTTCATGCTCCATCAACATAACACCTATTGGACCACCATATCTCGGAATCCCCACTTCTTCTAAACTTGGAAAAAGAATCTTTTCTTCCTTCCAATGATGGCATCTATCAGTAAATATCCTAAAGAAGTTAATGATCTTCTCAAGGACTTCTGGAGAGATCTTCTCTCCATAGTTGATCTTTTCTATGATGATATTCAAGATAGTTAACATCCTTTTGATCTCAACATGTTCATCCTTCAAAATATCTGTAGGTTTCAAAAACATGTCTAGATAAGCGAAGGCATTCTAAAATTTAAGCGTCGTCAAAATACTCAGATCATTTACAGATATCGTAAATTATTTACTACAATATAATAAGAAGTTCGATAGAATTAATATATAGTCGTCACTAAGTCTTCATAGGTGTCAATGATGTTAATCGTTGAGAGAATAGTGGTTGGACCTTTGATGAGTAACTCATACTTAGTTTTTGATCCAGTTCTTAAAGAAGGCATATTAATAGATGCTGGAGATGAATCTGAAAAGATATTAAAGAATATAGAGAGGAACAATGTAGAGGTTAAAGCAATATATGCTACTCATGGTCACTTTGACCATATACTAGCCGTTGGAGACCTTAAAGAATACTTAGGATGTAAGTTTTATATCCATAAAGATGATTTAGAAATACTTGGAAACGCTGTAACAAACTATAAGGAGATCGTTGGAGGAGAATGTCCTGAACCTCCTAAACCAGATGATTATGTGGAAGATGGAGATAAGATAATCATTGGAAGTAGTAAGATTGAAGTCTTGCATACTCCTGGACATACTGCTGGAAGCGTATCCTACGTCTTAGATGGTTCAGTATTTACTGGAGATACATTATTCGCTGGAGCAATAGGTAGATATGATTTACCTGGAGGAAGCTTAGAACTCCTTCTTAAATCTCTTAATGAAAAAATTCTCATACTTCCTGAAAATTACAGTGTCTATCCAGGTCATGGCCCATCTACGACTATAGGTGTAGAGAAGTTTCATAACCCCTTCATAGGAGTAAGAGGACTGTATAGAAGAGATAAGTGAATACCATCCTCAATAATCTCTAGGTTTTAGATAGTTATATCCAAATATCTTTAATGTAGCAGGTTTATATCTCAGTGAAAGAATAGAAAAATACGTGGGGAAACTTCTGAGATTCATTAAAACATACTTAGGACTAATAATAATTATATTAGGATTATCTATTGGTTGGAGCTCCGTATTTGACTACATAACAATAGCTATAGCAGGTATTATTACATTATTCTTATATGAGATGCTGACCTCCTAGTATATTGATGTAAGAATAATTTATGGAGAATCAATTCTCCCTTTCTCATAATCATATATTTTAAGTCTTGTAGAGAGATGATGAAGATGTTTCTATGCTGATGAAAATTTTCTAGCCCACTCTAAGATCTTCTTTAATGAATCCGTCTCAATACTTGGATTTGTCTTTTTTATAATCTCGTAAAAATCTCTCATCCCGATCTTCCTCGGTCTATCTCTCCCACCCTTCTCAAAAAACTCACTCACAACTCTCAACTGTGCTTCCATAGAGATATTGTATATATCTGCTCCACTATATCCTTCCGTCATCCGGGCTAGTTCTCTAAAATCTACATCATCTTCTAGGTCGAGCCTCTTGGTATAATGTTTAAACATGTTAAGCCTAGCTTCATAATCTGGGAGAGGGATGTAGATCCTTTTCTGGAATCTCCGGATGAAAGGATCATCAAGTATCCAAGGCTTATTCGTTGCAGCTATAACGTAGATTCTGGGGATCCTCCCCTTATCCTGGAGACCATCCATCTCTTTTAGAAGCTGATTTCTAGCTCTAGCCTCTCCACCTACCTCATTCTCTCTATAAGCTGTTAGTGAATCAACTTCATCAATTAAGATTATTACGGGTCTACCCTCCCTCTCATATCTTCTAGCATCCTCGAATATTGCAGCAATATTCTTCTCAGATTCTCCAAGCCACTTAGACATAATCATAGATGCATCAACTTGCATAAAGACTGCATCTATTTCATTTGCTGCTGCAGCGGCCAACATCGTTTTTCCACATCCTGGAGGACCGAAGAATAGTATTCCACGAGGCCATCCAAGAGGGAAGAACTCAGGTCTTAGAGATGGATATACTATACTCTCTCTAATAGCTTTCTTCGCTTCCTCCAACCCTATGATATCTTCCCACTTAATAGGTGGAGGATCTACTATTAGGTAACTTTCACGTTCCCTACTCTTAGAAGAAGAGGTAGATGATTCAACGCTCTTCTCGAGTAAAGCTTCTAACCTCTCTTTATACTGTTTAACCTTCTCTTCATATACCTTCTTCATTACAGGGTCATCTACAAACTTCATCAACTTTAACAATAGTTTGATAGCCTCTTTATAATTTGTCAATGCATCCTCCTTCATACCGAGCTTATCATATTTTACAGCTTCACGTGCACGTTCTGCAGCCAACCTCTCTAACTCTCTCATAGACCAACATCTAGATTAAAAACTATATTAAAACCTCTAATGTTATCGATTACTCAAAATAAATACGGTAATATTTTTAGATATATACCATGAATATTATAGTTGTTCAAGAAAAATTAGCTATGTTAAAGAAGATGGGTAAAATTTTTAGATAAGGTTTGCCGAACTCTGAATACCGAGCTCTTACCTAAAACATTCCAAGATATTCTCTACAACTTCTTCTAACTCATTCTTGAAACTAGGAGTATTCTCTAATTTTTCCTTAATAGTTCTAAATAGCTCAATCTCTGGATGATATGATACCATTCCAAGGATTCTCGTTTGAAGTCTATCCTTCAATTCTTCAAGTCTATAATTTCTAAATAGGTTGACCATGTTCACTATGACTCCTAGAAGATTTATCCTCTCAGCGCTGATGTACTTGATAAGCCTCTCAACGACTGTTAGACTCATCTCTGAACTCACGGTTACGAGAGCAACACTAACCTTATCTTTAAACATTCTCTGAGTAAAGGTTATCTCATCACCCATCCCAGGTGGAAGATCAATTATCATGAAATCAAGTGAACCAAAGTCTATTGCTGAGAAGAGATCTAAGAGTAGGTCGAGCTTATCCTTACCCATCAATGGGAATGGATTATCAGATAAAAAGTATCCTGTAGATATTACTTTAACACCATCTGATACTGGTAGTTCTATCCCTCCTCTACAACCTCTTATCTGAGAATTTATTGTGAAAAGGTTTGAACCTGCAGAACCGTAAAAATCTAGATCGATGTATGCTACACTCTCTCCTCTACTTGAGAGAATGTATGAGATAGCTGATGAGATTATACTCTTCCCTACACCTCCCTTCCCACTCCCAAATAGTATAATACTCTCCACCTTCTCGAGTTTCTTATCTATCAACTTTAATCTTGGATCAATCATTCTTCCACCTTAACTTTAGAGATCTCAAGCTCTCTTCCAGACTCTATATTTATATCCATCCCACCACATTTAGGACATCTCTGTAAACCGATAACTAAGCTAGGGATAAAATGTATTGGAGGCTCTAATTCATTCTCTTCAAGAACATACTTGTCTACAGTGAGCATATTCTCCATAATCTTTAAAGCTTCACGCATACCCCATTCTTCACCACAATCAAAACACTTAAACACTGCTTTAGAGACTATAATATCAAACTTCGTATCTCTTAGTATAGTCTCACTAGACAATATCTTTAAAGATTCTCTAAGAATCTCTATATCGAGATCTCTTAATTCACCGATTTTTATCTCAACCTCTAGAATCTTCTGATATTTAACCGACTGGATCACTGCCTCGATTATACTTTCAGCAATACTCCACTCATGCATCTTAAGATAATACAAACATCTAGAATATATCGATTCATCTACATCCCAATTTAATAACCTATATATGATAGATTTCTGTAAAAAGTTTACATTATATCTAGTTGATAAGATAGATTAATGTTTTCGGAATAGATGCTATCTTATGTTGAGAGCAGTAAAGATCGTGGTTGTAGGGATAGTTCAAGGAGTAGGTTTCAGACCATTTATCTATCGGATAGCTTCAAGATCTAGAGTTAATGGATATGTAAAGAATGTTAGTGGTAGTGCGGTGGAGATACATGTTGAAGGTGGAGATGAAGATATTGAAAATTTTCTACGAGCATTTAATGAAGAGAAACCTTCTGCGGCTTATGTAGAAAGTTTTCAGATCGTTGAGGTACCACCCCAAGGATATAGAGGTTTTGAAATCCTTGAGAGCGATCTACAAACTCATAGAAGCTCAATAATCCCTCCAGACATCTCTATATGTGAAGATTGTCTAAGAGAAGTTCTAGATCCTTCTAGTAGATTCTATCTATATCCATTTCATTCTTGCGCATACTGTGGTCCAAGATACTCTATGATAGAAAATATACCGTATGATAGAAATAATACAAGCATGAAGGATTTTCCCTTATGCTCTAAATGTATATCTGAGTATAAAGATCCAGAGAACATCCGTAGATTTCATGCTCAAGGGATAAGCTGTCCAGAATGTGGTCCAAAGGTTACGCTCTACACTAGAGACTATGAATATGTTGATGAAGGATATAATGCATTAAAATATTCAGGAAAATTGATAGATGAAGGATATATCATAGCGGTGAAAGGAATTGGGGGATATCATATAGCTACATCAGCGACTTTGGACGATGTAATAATACGTCTTAGAAGTAGGAAGAAGAGACCTAGTAAACCTTTTGCAGTAATGGTTCTAGACTTAGAGACTGCATCCAAGATAGTTCAATTAAATAACTCTGCAATAGAACTTCTTCAATCAAAAGAGAGACCGATAGTCTTACTAGAGATCCGTGAGGACTCAAGAGTATCTAGTTTAGTTGCTCCAAGCCTTAAGCATCTAGGGATCTTCCTACCGTATACTTCACTTCATTACCTACTTTTAAACAATATCTCAGATAAATTCGCTATAATGACTAGTGGTAATCCGAAAGATGAGCCGATGTGTACTGATGAAGAATGTGCGAGAAAGAAGCTTTCAGAATTCGTAGATTATTTTCTAGTACACAATAGAAAGATAATAAATAGGGTAGATGATAGTGTTGTAAGATTTACTCGTGGAAGAGTAATGATCTTGAGGAGAGGTCGGGGATATGCACCGAATTGGGTTAAACTACCTATAAAACTTGAGAAGCCAGTTATAGCTTTTGGAGCAATGCTTCAAAGTGCTGGAGCTGTAGGATTTGATGACAAAGCTGTATTAACTCAATATATAGGAGACGTAGACGAGTATCACTGTTTTAGAGATCTAGAATATTATCTCAATCTTCTAATAAAGAATTATAGAATAGACCTAAAATCTTCTATTATTGCTGCAGACGCTCATCCAAGATATCCTTCAACACTACTAGCTGAAGAATGGGCCAAGAAGAGAAGTATAAAGCTTTTCAAGATCCAGCACCACTGGGCTCACATAGCTTCAGTAATGGCTGAGTATTGTCTAGATGAAGAAGTAGTTGGAGTAGCTATCGATGGTTTAGGCTATGGATTGGATGGAACACTATGGGGTGGAGAGATAATGAGGACAAAATACTATGAGTTTGAAAGAGTAGGTCATCTAGAATTACAACCTATGCCTGGAGGAGAATATGCAGTAAGGTATCCATCAAGAATGCTTGCAGGAATACTGAGTAAAGTGTTTAGTGAGAATGAGATATTAAAGTTATTCAGAAGACTTGGCATCACATGGAGAGGATTCAAAAAAGGTGAGGAAGAATTGAAGATGACATTAAGACAAGTCAATAGTTCTCCTAAAACATCTAGTCTTGGAAGAGTTCTCGATGCCGCTTCCGCACTACTCGGAGTATGTTTCGAAAGAACTTATGAAGGTGAACCTGCAATAAAACTTGAAGCTTTCTCTAATGAATGTAATGAACTACTTGATGTAAAGATACGCAACTTAGGAGAGTACATTCTAGATACTACATCCATCATACTAGAGGCCATAGAATTATTAGAAGATGGTGTAAATAAGAGTAAGATAGGCTACATAATTCAAAAGTCTCTTGGATATGGGTTGGGTATAATAGCTTCTAAAGTAGCGAAGAGAGAACATAGGTACTTGGTATTATCTGGTGGAGCTGCAGTGAATGAGTACATCGTAGCGGGGATAGAGGAAGCTATCAAAGACTCAGGGTTAAAAGTGTTGGTACCGAGAAGCTATCCAGCGAACGATGGGGGAATTGCATTAGGTCAACTAATTATTGCAGGACATCTATCAAAGCAGGAAATGTAAATCGCTTTTCTTATCCATATTTAGTAGAGTTCAGTTGTATAGAGTTTCTTTAGAATCTCATCTCTCTCTAAGCTTTCTGAAAACTTGGAAGGCTTTCTCATTCCTCTATTTATTGCAAGCTCTGCAATCTCTGAACCTAGCTCAGCTATCCTCACCAATCCGAAAACTATGACACCTATCAAAGGTCCACACGGCCTACATTGAATATACTCAGTTAACTTGTGCATTATCTTTGAATCTCTATCTTGAAAAGTCTCTTTATAATTCTGAATTATCTTATTAGCTTCTTCTATATCGCATGTGAATAGTGAGCTAACAGCATTAAAACATAATGTATGCGAGAGATGGCTCATCTCAACTAGATAATTCAATACTTCTTCTCCTATGAAGTTTCTATTAGGTTCAAGTAACTCTATGTACTTAGACATGCTCTCAATCCAATCAGCAATCCTCTCTAGATTTATCGACACAATTCTATACAGTATTATGTCTTTAATGTCTTCTATTCCTATAAGAGAGGATAATTCTTTATTCTCTTGGGCTAACGTAAGAAGACGTGAGATGAGTAGATGTATCTTATCTGCTTCAGGCTCTCTTAAGAATATCTGTCTAGCTAGGTCTGAATTGAGCTCTTTCAAAGCATCCGATAACTCTTTATGCATCGTTGATACGATGATGTAAAGTCTTCTGATGAGGACTTGTAGTGGGAATGAGGAGGGATCGATGACGCACTGTAGTAAGACTTGAAGAGGGGTCTCCTCTATTATCGCAACCCCGATCAACTTGCTGATAGTCTTCTTAACTATCTCGAGATGACTTGCCTTGATAGAAGTTGAAGAGACTATCCTTATAATATCATGTCCTAGGACATAATTACTAACGATCAATCTTTCTAGTAAAGAAGGGTCGTTACATTGATCTGAGTATATAATTGCTTCTCTCTTCTGCTTCTCTCTATCGGTAAGCGAGCTCGGCTTAAGCCTTATAGAACCATCGTTCTCAAAAATAAAAACTACTGCATCCCCCTTCTTTAACCTCATCTCTTTTATCCATTGATTTGGAAGAGTAATCGAGAGAGTATTATGACCTACCTTCTGTAACTTCCTTACAATCACGATCAATGTATATACTAGTTAATATTTAAGAATATTGTCGAATAACAGTAAACTATGTATATAAATGCGAAATAGAAATGGTATATACTATCACATTTGCTTTAATATATATTTTAGGATCAAGCAATACTAAACTTATATAATACTAGATAAACTTAATATAATGAGTAATGTATGATAAGTAAAGACAGTACTGGAAGAAAGACTCTTTCTGAAATAGAGACTAAGTGGAGAGAGTTAGCAGAGCTTATTCTTGATTTAAAGAAAAGAGATATATCAATTCCTGAGAGGATCTTGACAGCTTTCACATGCTGTAAATCCCTTATAAACCATTGTAAGTATCATTTAGATGATAAGGCTAACTCCGTTGAGTACTACAAAATTTTATCGCAATTGTCTAAAGATGTAATGGATATAGAGAGTAGTCTGATAATTATCGCTGCAAACAAGCTTGGAGAAGATTATGCTTTAGAATGGACTACGAAGTTAGGTGGAAGAATACAAAAATTAGATAATAAACAGTAGGTGAAAATCTTGAATGTTCAGATTACTCATCTAATAAATAGTGATAAGAAAATCCATGCTGTAGTTGAGAAATGCATTCAATGCGGAACATGTTCTGCATCATGCCCACTAAACCAGTACATGGACTATACTCCTAGACAATTGATCGCATTAGTTAGAGAAGGGATGATCGATGAAGCCTTAAAGAGTAGAACATCGTGGTTGTGCTCAACATGCTATCTCTGCGCTGTACGTTGTCCAGTTAAGATAAATATTGGAGACTTCATGACATCCTTGAAGAGATATGCAATCAAAAACGGTTACTCAGATAACCTTCCCTACTCAAAACTTACTAAAACTTATGTAGATCTCGTAAACAAATATGGTAGAATATCTGAAACTAAACTTATAATAACATTTTCATTAAAAACAAATCCTCTCAAGCTATTGAAGATGCTACCTCTCTCAGCAAAATTATTACGAGAAGGCATCCTCTCCCTATCTCTTGAAAAAGTAAAGAACATTCAAGAGATTAGAACTTAGGGGAGGTGGATGTGAATTATATGTTTAAGAAAAATGTAAGTTATTATCCAGGTTGTTCATGTTCTAAGAGTGGATTAGCGAGATATTATGGTAGCTCCAGTCTTGCTGTATTAAAAAAGATAGGGGTAAATGTCTCAGAGATAGAAGACTGGAACTGCTGTGGTTCAAATCTTTATAGAACAATAGATGAGAATAAAGCTTACCTACTTGGAGCTAGAAATTTAGCTAAAGCTTTAGAGATGGGTCTCCCCGAAATCCTAATCCTCTGCCCAGCATGTTTCTTATCACTTAAAAGAACCTTAACAGAAGTCTTTACGAATTCAACACTTTTAATTGAAGTTAAAAAGAAGTACAGCGTCTTCGGTAACCGAACATCCTCAATACCTAACGTACGTCACATCATAGATTTTCTGGTAAACGATATAGGAGAAGATGTCTTTAAGAAGAATGTTGAGAAGAAGTTGGATGGATTAAAGGTAGCTCCATACTATGGATGCCAGATTACTCGACCATACGGTCTCTTCGATGACCCAGAGTTTCCTACATCGATGGAGAGAATATTCTCATGGATCGGAGCTAATCCTATAGATTCTCCATTAAAGACTAAATGTTGTGGCGGGATGTTGACGATAACCAATGAAGGAGAAGTATTACCTATGATCAAGAAGATACTTGAATCTTACATTCGGCTTGGTGCAGAATGTATTGTTACAGCATGTCCACTATGCCACTTAAACCTAGAGATAGCTAAGATGAAGATAAAAAGAACGGTTAAAGAGATCTCAAATATACCTATAATGTACTTTACTCAATTGATCGGGTTATCTTTCAATCTACCATTTAATGAATTAGGAATCACAAAAGAAATAGTTGAACATCTCAATAAGAAGATCATCGTTACTGCCTCATTGAGAGGTGGAAAGAATGAATAGAAGGATAGGAGTATACATATGCCACTGTGGACTAAATATAGCTTCAGTAGTAAATGTTGAGAAGTTGACAGAATATGTAAAAGAATTGGAAGACGTGGTAATTGCGAGGAACTATCCATACATGTGCTCTGACCCAGGTCAAGAAATAATAAAGAAAGACATCAAAGAGTACAATTTAACAAATGTAGTTGTAGCTGCTTGTTCTCCAACTATGCATGGACCGACATTTCAAAAAGCATGTGAAGAAGCTGGGTTAAACCCATACATGTTCCAGATGGTGAATATCCGTGAACAAGTATCATGGGTTACAGATGATATAGAGAAAGCTACCGAGAAAGCTAAACTCTTAGTCTCTGCAGCTGTAAATAGAGTAAGGTTCCATCAACCATTAGAAAAGATCCTTGTCCCAGTAAAGCAGTCTATACTAATTGTTGGAGGAGGGATAGCGGGGATAGAGGCCGCCCTCAAAATAGCTAACTCTGGTAAGAAAGTCTACATAGTAGAGAAGGAGCCATCGATAGGTGGTAGAATGGCTCAACTAGAGAAGACTTTCCCAACATTAGATTGTGCAGCATGCATCCTCACCCCGAAGATGGTTGAAGTTGCATCTAATCCAAATATCACGTTAATAACCTATGCTGAAGTTAAAGAAGTATCTGGATATATTGGAAACTATAGAGTTAAGGTAATCAAGAAACCTAGATATGTTGATGAAAGTAAATGTATAGGATGTGGACTATGTGCTATTAGGTGTCCATCAAAAGTTCCAGATAAATTCAATATGGGCTTAAACAATAGGAGAGCAATATACATGATGTTCCCGCAAGCCGTACCAAGAAAATACACAATTGATAGTGAACATTGTCTATTCTTCACTAAAGGAGTTTGTAGAGTATGTGAAAAATTCTGTCCAACGAAAGCAGTAAACTTTGACCAGAAACCTGAAGAGATAGTTCTAGAAGTGGGAGGAATAATACTAGCTATCGGATACGATCTCTTCGATCCATCTGTGATAAAACGTTATGGATATGGTAGATACATGAACGTCTACACAGGTCTTGAGGTAGAGAGACTTGTAAGTGCATCAGGTCCAACGAATGGAAAGATAATTCTAAGAGATGGGAGAACCCCCTCGACTATTGTGATTATACACTGTGTAGGTTCTAGAGATGAGAACTATCACACGTATTGTTCAAAGATATGTTGCATGTATGCTATGAAGCTTGCTCACTTAATCAAGGAGAGGCTTCCGAACTCGACGGTATACGAACTCTATATAGATATTAGAGCCCATGGGAAAGGGTATGAAGAATTTTATAGGAAAGTTCAAGAAGAAGGTGTGATCTTCATTAGAGGTAAAGCAGCTGAAGTAGCTGAAGTAGGTAATGGGAGGCTCTCAGTAATCTTTGAAGATACATTACTAGGAAGAGTCCAGAGCATCGAGGCTGACATGGTAATACTTGCAACAGCAGCAGAACCTAGAAAAGATGCGAAAGAACTTGCAAGACTCTTCAGAGTCCCCTTAGATAAAGATGGATTCTTCTTAGAGAAGCATCCAAAGCTAGCTCCAGTCTCAACGGTGAGCAAAGGAGTATTTGTAGCAGGGGCATGTCAAGGACCTAAAGATATTCCTGACTCTGTAGCTCAAGGTGCTGCTGCTGCATCTGAAGCATTAGCATTACTCAGTTCAGGAGTAATTGAAGTAGAACCCATAATAGCAGAAGTCAATAAGAATCTATGCTCAGGTTGTAGAATATGTATATCAACATGTCCATATGGAGCAGCGGTCTATGATGCAGAGAGTAAAACGGCCACGATCCAAGAAGTTTTATGTCAAGGATGTGGAACTTGCGTAGCTTCATGCCCTTCGGGAGCTAGAACGCTTAAACAGAGAGGATTCACAGATGAGCAGATACTTGGAGAACTAGAGATGATACTTCCAAAACCCAAGATAAAGATGAAGGCAGTAGCTTAAATATAGCTCAAAACAATATCGCTGAAATCCCTCACTCTATAATTCTAATATTTGTGAGAGATTCATCAATCAAATGAGATCTTGAATATGTCATGAAACTTTGTGATGATGTGCTAGGTTTTTAAGGTTGGATAGATAGTTTAATAATGTTGAACCGATCTGACCTACGAATTGCGAACAATAGATTCTTTAGAAACAATCGTGAACTAGCATTAAAGATAGTCAAGATCATTGAAACCTTATCGAAGAACCTTAATCGTAAAGGAGTAGATAGAGTAAAGATAATGAACTTCTGTGGAACGCATGAGTGGACGACAACCCACTATGGGTTAAGAAGCATCCTTCCAGAAAATATAGAACTGGTAGCAGGACCAGGATGCCCCGTCTGTATCACTCCATCATATTATATCGAAGTAGCTGTTAAACTATCACTTGAAGGAATAAGAGTCTATACTTACGGCGATGCCTACAAACTTCCAGCTGTAAAGAGTGTAAAAGAAGTCAAAAACCTTGCAGAAGCTAGATCAATCGGTGGAGAAGTCTCTATAGTCTATAGTTTACTAGATGCAGTTAAAGATGCTAAGAAAGATGAGAGAGAATCAGTTTTCCTCGCTATAGGTTTCGAGACAACATATCCAATATACGCCTCGATAATTCTAAGAAATATTGTACCGAGAAATTTCAGCTTCATTGTAGTAGGAAGATTAACTCCACCTGCAGCAAGATATGCTGTAGAAAAAGTCGGTAGAGTAGATGGCATAATAGCTCCAGGGCACGTATCCACAGTAATTGGAGGTGAAGCTTGGAAGATGTTATCTGAAGATTATGGTATCCCAACAGTGATCTCTGGATTTGAGCCAATAGATGTACTCATCTCGATTGCCGAGATACTAAAACAGATATACGAAGGTAGATCAGATGTTGTAATAGAGTATACTAGAGCTGTTAGTTGGCATGGTAATGTTTTAGCAAAGAAGATGATCGAAGAAGTCTTCGAGGTATGTGATGCAGCTTGGAGAGGAATAGGCTTTATACCAAATAGTGGATATAGATTAAGAAGAGAGTATCTTAAACTAGATGGACTCCACTTATATGGTTTCAAAGAACTTAGTGAGAGAGAGTGGAGCTATGATCTATCTATAGGTTGCCGATGTGGAGAGATAATTCTAGGTAAGATAAAGCCAGTGGATTGTCCTCTCTTCTTAAATAAATGTACTCCAAACGTACCATATGGTCCATGCATGGTATCTTCTGAAGGAACATGTTCTATATGGGCTAGATCTCGTACAGGATGGAGGGTTAAGTAATGTGTTGGGGAGTATATGGTAAAGTTGTAGAAGTAGTTGGAGAGAATGTTAAAGTAGATTTTGGAGGAGTTGTAAAAGAAGTATTCTCAGCAGTTGATGAGTTATCTCCTGGAGATTTCGTTATCGTTCATGCAGGTATAGTAATCTCAAAGCTCAGTGAAGAAGATTTCCTAGATAGCTTTAAGTATGTTAAGGAGATCGCTGAGAAGCTCGTTGAAGAAGGTGAATTCTCCATTGAAGAATTAAGAGAAATAGATAAGCTTGTTAAACGTTTGACAAGTTCTGAAAAGTAGGTGTCGTGTTATGGGAAGAATAACTCTTGCACATGGATCAGGTGGAAGAGAGATGAATCAACTACTTGAAGAACTGATCTTTAGAAAGATCCCTTCTTGGATGAAGTTCGTAGAAGGAGGATTAGGGATAGACTTCCCAGATGATGCCGCAGCGATACCTATAGATAAAGAAAGATACATTGTCGTAACAACCGACTCGTATACTGTTAGCCCAATATTCTTTCCAGGAGGAGATATTGGGAGACTAGCTGCCTCTGGAACGATAAACGATGTACTAATGCTTGGAGGAGTGCCTATAGCTGCCCTCGATTCTATTGTAGTTGAAGAAGGATTTGAAGAAGAAGTACTAGAGAAGATCTTAGAATCTATTCTCACGGTATTTGAGAGTGTAGATGTTAAATTGATTGGTGGAGACTTTAAAGTTATGCCTAAAGGACAGCTAGACAAGATAATTATATCGATGGTCGGTCTAGGAATCGCAGAACACTTGATAATAGATAAAAACCTGGAGGTTGGAGATAAGATAATAGTCTCAGGACCTATTGCTGAGCATGGTGTAGCAATATATGCTTCAAGAGAAGAACTAATGCTTGAAGACTCTCAACTTAGAAGTGATGTTAAACCTCTTACAGACCTTATGATCCCCATCGTTAAAAAGTATGGTAGAGATATTCACGCAGCAAGCGACCCTACTAGAGGAGGTTTAGCTATGACTTTAAACAATTGGGCTTTATCTTCTAATACAACTATAGTGATCGATGAAGAGAAGATCCCGATGAGAGAAGCTGTGAAGAATTTCTGTGAAATGCTTGGTCTAGACCCATTTACACTTGCTTCTGAAGGAGTAGCTGTATTGGGCGTAGCAGATGAAGTATCTGAAGAAATACTTCAACAGATGCATTCAGCTGGATATAGCGAAGCAGAGATAATAGGTGAAGTGAGGGCTAAGGAAGATATGGGTCTAGTAATAGTCAAGACGAGTATAGGTGGTTATAGAATTCTCGAACAGCCTGTAGGAGAGATCGTTCCAAGGATCTGCTAACCCATATATGTCTTCATCTATAACTGGTATATTTTTATTATAACCATCTTTATTACTATGATATATATTGTAAAGATAATATCAATTCTACGTAAACCTTTAATAATTTCAGATAAATATAATAAATCGATGAAGCGTGTCGTTAAGTTACAATATTTAAGCTTTGAGCCTTCAATAATTACAGACTTAAAAGAGCTGGATGTTAAGAAATCTCCAAGTACAGAAGTTCAAGATAAAGTGACATCTAATTCTAGAGCTATCACTCTACTTCAAGTAGTTTAGAGAGGTGTCCTATATGGAGGATTTTGAACCGAGGATAATAGTATTTGCATGTAATTGGTGTTCATATGCTGCACTCGATCTAGCTGGAACAAGTAGGATGAAGTATCCTCCAAACTTTCTAGTAATAAAAGTAATGTGTTCTGGTAGAATCGACCCTCAGTTTATCTTTGAAGCTTTCAGGAGAGGAGCTGATGGAGTATTGGTAGCAGGTTGTCATCCAGGAGACTGCCACTACATAGAAGGTAACTATAAGGCTCTGAGGAGGATGACTCTACTAAGAAAATTACTTGAAAGTTTTGGAATTGAGAAAGAGAGATTTAGACTTGAGTGGATATCTGCTTCAGAAGCTGAGAAATTTGTTAGTATAGCTCATGAGATGTATAGAGAGATTAAAGCTCTAGGACCTTTAAGAATTGAAGAGGTGTCTAAGATTGGAGAAGCCTAAGATAGCTTTCTACTGGTGTGCTAGCTGTGGTGGATGTGAAGAATCTATAGTAGATCTAGCAGAGAAGATATTGGATGTAGTAAACCTAGTGGATATAGTATTCTGGCCAGTAGCATTAGATTTCAAGATCAAGGATGTTGAGACAATGCCTGATAAATCGGTCACTGTTAGCTTCATAAACGGTGGAATAAGGTTAGAAGAACATGAATATGTAGTAAAGCTATTGAGAAAGAAGTCTCAACTACTTGTAGCTTATGGTGCTTGCTCTTCTTGGGGAGGAGTTCCAGGGTTAGCGAACCTATTCAGCAGAGAAGAAATTCTGAGATGCGTATACCAAGAGACCCCAACAGTTGATAATCTGAATAATACTAGACCTAAGACAAAGCTAAATATTGAAGATATAGTAACTCTAGAACTACCTGAATTTTTACCGAGACTTCTACCAATAGACCTAATAGTAGATGTAGACTATTATGTTCCCGGATGCCCTCCTACACCTGAGGTAACTTGGAAAGCTATCGAGATCCTCCTATCTGGAAATCTTCCACCTAAAGGTTCAGTTATAGGAGCATCCGATAGATCTCTATGTTATGAATGTCATCTAAATGAGACCAAGCCAGAGAAAGTATTGATAAAAGAGATAAAGAGACCTCATGAAGTAATCGCTGACCCTGAGAAGTGTCTTCTAACACAAGGGTTAGTATGTCTAGGTCCAGTAACCCGTGGAGGATGTGGAGCATTATGTGTTAAAGCGGCCATGCCTTGTACAGGGTGCTTCGGCCAGCTTGATGAAGTTATAGACTATGGAGGTAAAGCAATATCCTACTTTGCAAGCATCCTAGACTACTATAATGAAGAAGAAGTTGAGAAAGCTTTAAGTCGTCTACCAGATCCGATGGGAACATTCTATAGATATTCGCTACCTGCTTCTAGGTTGCGTGGAAAGATAAAGATTATGGAGAGGTGAAGAATGTGAAAGAGGTAGTGATAAACCCGATAACAAGGCTTGAAGGACATGGAAAGATAGTTATAGTTTTAGATGATGCTGGAAACTGTGTTAAAGCATACCTGCAAGTACCTGAGCTGAGAGGTTTCGAGATGTTCGCAGTAGGTAGACATGTTGAAGATATGCCTCAGATAACTTCAAGGATCTGTGGTGTCTGTCCAACAGCCCACCACATGGCCTCCACTAAAGCTCTTGACGACCTATACAAAGTAGATCCACCCTTACCAGCGAAGAAGATTAGAGAGATGGTTTACAATATCTTCATGCTTGAAGATCATGCACTCCACTTTTACATACTTGCTGGACCAGATTTTATAGTTGGACCGAGAGCACCTAAAGAAGAGAGGAACATCATTGGAGTAATAGGGAAGGTTGGAAAAGAAGTTGGGTTAAAGATTATTGAGATGAGGAGGAAGCTTAGAAAGCTTATAGAGATGATTGGTGGAAAGGTCATTCATCCAGTATTTGGTCTACCTGGAGGAATATCTAGACCGTTAAGTGGAGAGATTGTGGAGAATGCAAAGAAGATAGCGGATGAAGCTATCGGTTTCGCAGAATTTACATATAAAGTCTTCAAAGACATCGTCTTGAACAATAAAGAGTACGTCAACCTCATAACTAGTGAAGCATATACTCATAGAACATACTATATGGGGCTCGTAGATGATAAGAATAAGGTAAACTTCTATGATGGGAAGATAAGAGTAGTCTCACCTCGAGGAGTAGAGCACGCTAAGTTCGATATCCATCAATACTCAGACTACATAGCTGAACATGTTGAACCATGGACATATATCAAGTTCCCATATCTGAAGAAGATTGGATGGATAGGATTTGTAGATGGAGAAGATAGTGGGATCATGAGTGTGGCCCCACTAGCTAGACTAAATGCTTCAGACGGTATGGCCACTCCGAGAGCACAGGAAGCTTATGAAGAAATGTATGAGACTCTAGGAGGTAAACCTGTCCATCATACTCTAGCAAATCATTGGGCCAGAATAATCGAGATAATATATGCTGCAGAGAGATTTAGAGAGCTTGCAAACGATCCAGATATAGCTAGTAGAGATGTTAGAAATATACCTACCGCTATCCCAGATGTAGGGATCGGTGTAGTAGAAGCACCTAGAGGGACGTTAATCCACCACTACGAGACAGATGAGAGAGGAGTAGTGAAGAAAGCAAACCTACTAGTAGCTACACAGCATAATGCTGCTCGTATAGCTTTATCAGTAGATAAAGCTGCAAGAAGCTTGATAAGAAACGGGGTCATAGATGAAGGCTTACTCAATATGGTTGAGATGGCTTTCAGAGCTTACGATCCATGTCATGCATGTGGAACCCACTCACTACCTGGATCAATACCACTCAAAATATATCTATACAATACCGATGGCAATCTTCTAAAAATCATAGATAGGATATCTTGACTTGGAGAAATCAAGACCTCTCATAGTTTTTATTGGTAACTCGATCTTCAGAGATGATAGAATAGGTCTAATTGTTGGAGAGAAGCTTAGAGATAACTTGATGAGAGATGGATGCGATGTTGAGATAGTTGAGAAGACCGGCTTGAACCTGATCGATTATCTTGAAGCTAGAGAAAAAGTAGTGATAGTAGATAGCATTATGACGTCTAGACATCGTATAGGAGAAGTTTTAGAGATCGATATAAAAGGTATAGAATCAGAGACTGTTTGGAGTCCACATTACATCGGGGTACTTGAGACGATCAAGCTTATGGAGATGTTAAGTTTAGATCCTCCGAAGAAGCTCATGATTATCGGTATAGAAGTCTCAGATATTTACACGATCTCTAACGAGATCTCAAAGGAGCTAGAAGAAAAGCTAGATACGATAACGATGGAGGTATACTATAAGATAGGAAGGTTCTTGAGAGAAGATTGACCTAGCCTTCTACCTATTGTAATCTATTCTTTAACTCCGCCTATGTATAGTTAAGATTGTGATTATTCTCGGAAGAGTTATTATCGCTCCCCATACTGTGAAGACCGATATACTCATAGGTACACCTATCATGACCATCTCAGTTATCATTACAGGTATCTCTACTGGATTAGCCATAGCTGTAAGAAACGGTGGCCACGGAGTAATCTCTCCATGCCAAATATGTTCAACAGCGAGAAGTGAGACACCTCCCCATAGCAGAGTATTTAAGATATCGAGTCTAATACCATCGATCTTCTTTACTAACCTCTTCTGGAGAAATGTAGTAATTATTGCGATGATCAAAGGTATTAGAAAACACGCCATTACATTCACCTTTTCAGTAACACCGAATATTTAAATAGTTGTTACTAATAAAGATTATCGAGAAATAATGTGGCTCTTAATACTATTATTCTCTGCAGTAATTAGTACTGCTTTATGGTATGTAAAAGCTGAAGAAGATAAATACATGCTAAAATTTTTATCTCTAATCTTGTGGGGCGCATCTATAATGGTCTTCATAGATCACCTCATCGGGTATCTACTAGAAGGAGGTTACTTTATAGAGATCTCGATAGAATCAACTGTACTAGGTATAGTTCTCGTAATCTCAGCTCTAATAATCTGGGAGATAGCTCTACTTGTAAAAGACCCGAAGAAAGTAATACATAGAAGAAGTATTAAAACTTGAAATCTATCACGTATTATCTGGTCTCCTCTTAATCGAGTTAGACCTATCCTAAAAATACGAGATCTCTAAAACTATATCATTAACATTAACTCATTATTTTAGGTGATGGTGAAGAAGTGCTCTAAGAAGATTGTAAAGACTGGAGTTTCTTTCCCTTCAGATCTCTTAAAGAGCTTTGATAAGATCTTGAAAGAGATAGGTATAGGTTCGAGATCTCAAGGAATACAAGAAGCTGTACGGACATTCATCTCTGTAAATATCTGGAAGATTAAAGGAGAAGAAAGTGTAGCAGGAGTAATCTTGATACACTACTCGCATGATGTTAAGGGTCTTGAAGAAGAGTTAACGGATATACAGCATGACTATGTTGGGATCATACCTTCCACTCTCCACCTACACCTTAGTAAGGAAGACTGTCTTCAAATAATAACTGTACGTGGAAATGCAACAATAATAAAAGAACTAGTTGATAAGATAAGAAGTATTAGAAGATTAAAACAATTATTACCAGTATTAATCACACTTAGATAGATACAAAAGTATCTGCATCCATCTATCAACTCCTATGTCCTCATGCTTCAAGTTCTAGGATTAGAGAGATTAAAATAATCCTTCTATCGATAATCTTAGAGTTTAAAGCTCTCACCAGGCTTTAAAACAACGATCTTAACATTCTTTATCTTCATCCTCTTAACTTCTTTCTTAAACTCTTCTGGATCTCTTCTAATTACATCAAAGGTATTGTAATGCATAGGAATAACGATCTTCGGTTTTATCAAAGCTGTAGCCATGGCCGCTTCTCTCGGTCCAGATGTATAGAATCCACCGATTGGAAGCAAGGCTATAGTCGGCTTATACAGTTGACCGATTATCTTCATATCTCCAAATACTGTTGTATCTCCTGCATGATATATGCTGGTCTTTCCATCGGAGAGTACTACTCCACATGGATTAGAAGACATAGAGTGTACAGCTGGAGTTAACGTTATTGATAAATTATCTATCTTTACCGTTCCACCAATATTCATTCCAATACATTCTAACACACCTTCACTGAGAGCTTTATTCGCTGTCTCATATACGGATACAATCTTTGATCCATGTTTCTTAGCTATCTCTACAGAATCTCCAAAATGATCTCCATGGTCATGAGTGATTACTATTACATCTATATGTCTTAAGTCTTCAAGTCTAATAGGAGATAATGGATTACCTTGTAGAAATGGATCGATCATTACAAGTTTATCTGCGATCTCTATCTCGAAGGCTGAGTGACCAAGCCACTTCACCGTAACCATGTATAGAAAATTCTCCAAGATTTTAAAAAATTTTTCCAATCAATCTATCTATTAAAAAAGTTATGGATTTATTTTGGTTTAACTTTCATTAGACTAGGGTTGAGATGGCTCTAACAGATATAACAGATTATACAAGTAGAAGAATTACTAGAGTTGGAGCCCACTCTCATATCAAAGGCTTAGGGCTTGATGGTTTAAAGGCCAAGCCTATCGAAGCTGGTTTAGTCGGGCAGATAGAAGCAAGAGAAGCAGCTGGGATAGTTGTAAAGATGATAAAAGAAGGTAGAATGGCTGGTAGAGCAGTACTCTTCGCTGGTCCACCTGGAACAGGGAAAACCGCGATAGCCTATGCTATCGCTAAAGAACTAGGTAGAGATGTTCCCTTCGTCGCTCTAAGTGGTTCAGAGATATATTCATCTGAGATGAAGAAGACTGAGGTTCTTACTCAAGCTATGAGAAGAGCGATAGGTGTAAGATTAAGAGAGCAGAGACGAGTTTATGAAGGCGAAGTAACACAGCTAGATATAAGGACGAGGAAACATCCATACAATCCATATCAAGAGATCCCAGACCACGTTGTAATCGGGTTGGCTACAAAAGATGATAAAAGAGTTTTTAGAGCTGGTCAGAGTATAGCTATCCACTTAATCCAGCAAGGGATAACATTAGGAGACATAATAATGATAGATGCAGAGACTGGAAAGGTTACTAAGTTAGGTAGGTCTGAAGAAGCTGCAGAGAAATATGAGATAACTACGTGGGAAGAGAAACCTATACCTAGACCAAGTGGACCAGTAGAGAAGAATAAGGAGTTCGTATACGTTTTAACACTACATGACCTAGACCAGATATCTGCTCAGCAAAGAGGAGGAGGGCTGTTCAGCTTATTCTTCGGAGGATCTACTTCAAGAGAGATAGACTCAGAGATTAGAAGAGATGTTGATGATATGGTTAAGAAACGTCTTGAAGAAGGTACTGCAGAGATAATCCCAGGAGTACTCTTCATAGATGAAGTACACTTACTAGATATAGAAGCCTTCTCCTTCTTGAATGCGGCCATGGAGAACGAGCTTGCGCCAATACTTATCTTTGCAAGTAATAGAGGTATAACAAAAGTCAGAGGTACAGATATAGAGTCTCCACATGGTATACCGCTAGACCTGTTAGATAGATTGTTGATCATAAGCACGAGACCTTACACACGGGATGAGGTTAGAAAAATCCTTGAGATAAGAGCTGCAGAAGAGAAGGTTAAGATATCGAGAGAAGCTTTGGAGGCTCTAACAGATATAGGGGTAAGCTCTACGCTTAGATATGCTGTACAGCTTTTAAGACCTAGCATGGAGATAGCTAAAGGAAATGGTAGAGAAGAAATAATGGTTGAAGATATCAATATCGCTAAGACTCTCTTCTCAGATATTAGGAGGAGCGTAGAAGAATTAAGAAGATATGAAGAATTGATGTTAAAGTAGATAGTCAGCTACAGCAACTTAAAATCCTACTAGATAGATATTAAATAGAAAAAATTGAAGACTATAAAGGTAAATGACCTTATCCCAAGTAGAGAAGAATGTGGATGTAATCTAATCCATGACAATACTTTGAGAGAGGTTATTATAGGAAGAGAAGTCTTGAAAGAGCTTCCACAGATCTTAGAAGAACTCAATTTAAAGAAACCTTTCGGAGTCTTCTACGATAAGACTACTCTAAAGATTGCTGGAGAAAAGATTCTCGAGATGGTTAATGGCGTAGGCTTCGAGGTTTCTGAACCAACTTTTAAAGAAGCAGAGAGAAAAACCTCTACAGCTAAAGGTGTTCAAACAGTTATAGCTACAGGTGGAGGAACAGTAATAGATATCGGTAAGTACGTTGCCTACAAATACCAGATACCGTTCATCTCTATACCTACCGCCTTATCACATGATGGAATAGTATCTCCAGTAGTATCTCTATTCTACGAAAATGGTAGAAGATCTATAATAGCTCGTCCACCCATACTCTCTCTAATAGACATAGACATAGTATCAAATGCACCGAGAACACTCTCTTCATCAGGTTTTGGAGATATACTAGCAAAAGTTGTCTCGATAAAAGATTGGCAATTAGGGAGAGATGAAGTTGGAGAAGAATATTGTTATACAGCGGAAAGATATACCTTGAAAGCTATTGAGTTAGTGATAGATGTTCTGAAGATTGGTCGGAGTAGAGATTACGAAATTCTCGCCGAAGCACTAATATACTCAGGAGTATCGATGATGGTCGCTGGCTCTTCTAGACCTGCATCAGGTAGCGAGCACCTATTCAGCCACTATCTAGAGATCCACTCATCTATTAGAGCTCCTCACGGAATTCAATGTGCTTTAGGTACTCTACCAACCTCTCTATATCATGAACTTCACAATCGAAACTGGTGGAAGAACTTAGAATATAATTGGAAGAAGCTTAAAGAATACATGGAGAAAGCTGGTATACCTTTAAGTCTTAAAAGATTAGAGATCCCAGTAGAACTAGCTGTTAAAGCATTAATTCATTCTCCTGAGATTAGACCAGAGAGATATACCATCTTACATAAACGTAGACCAACTCGAGAAGAAGCAATATGGCTCTTAAAAGAGACAGAACTACTATAGAACTTCAGCTAGTTAAGAATATTTTTTAGTTAGAATCTCGGAAATGTGTTTAGGGAGGGGAGAATCTGATTGGGGATGAAGACTCTGGGTCGGCATCTCGTTGTAGAGATGTACGGCTGTCGGTCAGACTTACTCGGAGACTTATCCCTCGCTAGAAAAAGTTTAAACGAAGCTGTAGAAGCATGTAAAGCTACTTTCATGGGAGAACACTATACAATGTTCCCTGGAGGAGGTGTAAGCGGAGTAATCATAATAGCTGAATCCCATATATCTATACATACGTGGCCTGAGCACGGGTACATCGCTATAGATATATTTACTTGCGGTGAACACATCGATCCATGGAAAGCCTACGAAGTATTTGTTAAGAATTATTCTCCATCTAGGGTAAATGTGATGGAGATCAGGAGAGGGGTAGTTGAGGTGTAGATTTAAGTGACGAATACTGTTGAACCATCAATATATGTTATGGAGAAGTTATCACCAAGCTTAAGAGTAATCTACGGTATCAAGCGCATAGTATATTCAGGGAAGACAAAGCATCAGAAAGTAGAT
Organism: Aigarchaeota archaeon; assembly: GCA_025058515.1. GTDB lineage: Archaea > Thermoproteota > Nitrososphaeria_A > Caldarchaeales > Wolframiiraptoraceae > Geocrenenecus. The sequence goes on along the minus strand of JANXDW010000020.1, from coordinate 12,513 downwards.
ATAGTGGAGACTGAAGACTACGGATTATCACTACTATTAGATGGTTTAATGCAATCTTCTGAGATCGATGAAAACATATATCACGAATGCTTAGTGCATCCAAGCTTAATTGCACATCCAAACCCTAAGAAAGTTTTAGTGATCGGAGGTGGAGAAGGATCAACAATTAGAGAAGTAGAAAAACACAGTGAAGTAGAAGAGATAACGATGGTAGACTTAGATGGAGAGTTGATAGATATAGTTAAGAAGCATATTCCATGGTCTCTTAAAGCATTTGAAGATGAGAGGCTTAAGCTAATCATCAGTGAAGGAAGAAGATTCTTAGAAGAACAATCAGATAATAGATATGATGTCGTAATAGTAGATGTTACAGACCCAGTTGAAGGAGGTCCTGCAATAAAACTCTACACTTTAGAGTTCTATCAAGTAGTTTATAGGAAATTGAGAGAGAATGGGATTATCGTTACACAAGCTTCCTCGATCTCTCATACGCCTAGCACCTTCATATCAATATATAGGACGATCTCTCAGATATTCCCCCGAACATGCTACTACGGATGTTTTATAAAATCCTTCCTCTCACTGTGGGGGTTCGTAGTAGGTTCAAAATCCGTTCTACCTTCAGACCTACAATCAGAAGAAGTAGATAATTTACTGAGAGAGAAGAACATTAATGATCTAAGATTCTATTCTGGAGCAGTTCATACATCAATCTTTAAGCTAGTAGATGTTTATCTAAAGTTCTATAAAGGTTTAGGAAAGGTAATAAAAGACTCCGACATATAGAATAATCTCTACTAAAGAAATTTTCTTAAAAAATAGATTAAGGCTTCCACCACTCGAAAAGTATGTAAACATTCTTCCCAGTCTTAACATTTGGTACAGCAATTGTAAAGTACTTCTTAACCGTAGTAGCAAGTCTACCAGATCTAATGACTTCCAATGCTGAGATATCTTCTTCTCTCATCTTAACTTGAACGATAAATGGAGCATGCTCAAGCCCTGGACCAATTCTATATACAGCGAAATCACTTCCAAACTTTATCCCAGGAGTTACTATGAACCCTCTTTCTCTCAAATCTTTATAAACGACGTACTTCTCATAAAACTTCTCATAAGTTTTTGAAGCATGCTCTCTTAATTCTTCTATAGACATCTTCTTTCCAGAAGAATATACCTCTATCTCGCCTTTCTCAACTAGATAGACCGCCTCGATTATATCTAGGATCAGAGGTACATTAAAGTCAGGAGTCTTAGGCTTCGGTATCCCTAATGGTTTTCCATAGAATCCTTTTCTATATAGCTTTCTACCATCTTCTATATCCCAGATTATTACAGAATCTTCTACTAGCTCAGCCTTAATCAAACTATCCACCAAGATTAAAAGACTGTTAGAGAAAGAGCTCTAAGAGTATCTACTATACGTTCTGCTGTATCTGCTATCTCTTCAAGCATCCAGACTATCTCTCTCGTAAGTAGTAGGGGAGCGATCTTAAGATCACTTGTAAGTATTGCTAAGTCGAGCGCTCGGTAGATATCATCAACCTTCTTTTCATGTTCTTCTGTTTCTCTAATCTTCTGCTGGAAAGTATTCACATTTAAAGTAATTGCTAATAGAGCTTCTCGAAGCCTGTTCAATGTTGAGAGAACCATGTCCCCCAGCTCCAGCAACTTATTATTCAATTCTTTATTGAGTCTAGTCTTCATCTTTGCTAAGTTAACCAATCTATAAGCAACTCCTTCAACTGTATCTGCGATCTCATCGATCTCTGTTACAAGTCTGATGAAGTCTTCCCTATTCGTTAGAAGTGCACCAACATTATTCATCTCCATCTCGATCATCCTACCAGTTTCTTTTGCAGATTCATCTGCTCTCAAGATTCTCTGATAATACTCTTCTAACTTAGAGATGTTTAGGTCGTGAACGTAGCTCCCCAGCATCTCTAATACAATCTTGTACATATCGATTATCTTCCTAATCTGATCTTGAATAAAAGTAAATATTCTTAATTGGAATTCTTCTTCTCTATCTCTAGGAAGAACCATAACTTTCCACCATCGACATATTTTACTCCGATTTTATAATATGTTTAATTGTCTATTAAGTCTTTTCTTAACCACAGTATGTTGGATATCACAGATTTACAGTCTACCATAGGGTCTTGTATAAATAGAGAAGGCGGGATCGTGAAGGCATGGGCTACCTCCACTCTATGAATTCCTAAGAGATTCTAAAGTTTTTAGATAGGAATTCTAAGAGTTTTGAAGTTTCTATCCTTATCTGATGTGTTGTATCTCTATATCTAATGGTTACCGTATCATCTTCAAATGTTTGATGGTCTACGGTTATACAGTATGGAGTACCGATCTCATCTTGCCTAGCATATCTTCTACCTATGCTTCCAGAATCATCATAAACGACATCATAATCTAATCTCAATAGATCGTATATCTGCTTAGCTCTAGTTATGAATGGCTCTCTAGAGATTAATGGAAGTACTGCAACATGTACTGGAGCAAGTTCAGGATTCAACCTCAATACTTTTCTTCCACCAATATTTGATAGAGCAGACTCTATTATACAGTATATACTTCTATCAATCCCCATAGAAAGCTCGAAGACATGGGGTAGAACCTTCTCTCCATCATCTTGAACCGTCATCTCATGGCCGCTAACCTCTTGATGCCCACTTAGATCATAGTCTCCCCTATTATTGCATGCGACCAACTCGATCCAACCTAGACTAGTCTCAACTTCTAGATCCCAAGCTTCTACAGCGTAAAATGCTCTCTCATCCTCCCCCAACTGTCTAAGCCTAATCTTCTCTCTAGGTATTCCAGCCTTCTCGTAAAATTGCTGGATAAGTGCAAGATAATATGCAACAAGCTTACTTGATAATAACTTCTCACCTAATGCTTCTCTACAAGCTATCTCTATGATCTCCTCAGAGTTTAATGGTTTAAGTCTTAGAGTATAATCCATTAAGGGTTCAGCCTTAGGTAACTCATCAGCTTTCCTAGGATTAAAGAATACTTCTATCTCAGCTTGATAAAACTCTCTCATCCTTATCAAACCCTGTCTTGGCGAGATCTCATTTCTAAAACTCTTCCCTACTTGAGCAAAACCTATGGGAAGCTTACATCTCATCACCTTGAATAATCTTATAAAATCTACAAAGATGGATTGGCATGTCTCTGGTCTAAGGTATGCATCTACATCTGTAGCTCCTACATTCAGCTTGAACATCATGTTAAAGTATGAGAAGTCAGTTAACTCTCCACCACACTTAGAACATCTAATATTGTTCTCTAGTACAAGCTTCTCAATCTTATCCAAGTCAAGACGTTCAGGTACATGTATGCCGACGGACTCTTCTATCAACTTATCAACTCTGTAAACCGCTCTACATCTAGAACACCTAGCAATAGGATCAACGAAACTCTTTAAATGACCTGAAGCGGTGAAGACGTTTTTAGAAAGTACTTGAGCACCGTCTATCTCTAACATACCATCTCTTCTGACAAGTTCTCTTCTCCATAACTCTATGAATTTTCTTTTTAACGATGCTCCGAGTGGACCATAATCCCAGAATCCTGCAGGAGCATCACCATAGATCTCTGAAGCTGGATTGAAGAATCCACGTTCTAATGCGAGTCTAATAACTGCTTCATATCTTTGAGTTGATTGTTCTATCTTATCCAAAGTATTCTACCTAATTCTGGGAAACAGTCTTGCATCATATATGTTTTATCATGTTCTCAAAATATTAATAATGAAGATTGTAGAGTTTAATGTGATAGGTTATGAAGATTACGTTCTCGAAAGGTGTAGGATTTGGGCTAACCTCAGGAGTTATAACTACTCTTGGTATAATAATCGGCTTGGAATCTGGTACCCAATCTAAGCTAGCTGTTATGACAGGAATCCTTGTCCTAGCTCTCGCAGACTCTCTATCTGATGCTATGGGGATCCATGTTTCAGAAGAAGCTGAAGGTGAGCATACAAGTGAAGAGATACTTGAGAGTACAGTATCTACACTAATCTCTAAAGCAGTCTTTACACTTAGTTTCCTATTACCTGTACTACTTCTCGATCCACCTAACACGATTTATGCAAGTGTTGGATGGGGACTAGCACTAATATCTTTCTTTAGTTACTATATGGCCAAGAAGCAGAATAAAAAGAGTAGCAAGATCATTTTAGAACATTTAGTATTAACGATCATAGTTATTGTGTCAGCATATTATCTAGGGTCTTTCATCAGACAGTTATTCACTTAATGACTTATCAATGTTTTACAGTTTGGGCAGACGCGGTTTAAGCTAACCCACGCATCTATACAATCTCTATGGAAGAGAGCTCCACATGCACTACACTTAACTGAAGTCTCACTAGTTAATGGATAATAACATATCATGCATATACCTTCTTCAACATCTTCTGCATCAACTATGCTGGCCACGCTAGATCTACGAATCTCTCTACGCATCGGAGCCCCCAACTCAACTTCTTCTATAATTGAAGGTGTGGGATATCTTTCTACAGCCGCCGCCTCCTCTGCGATGAGTATTTCTTTCTTTAAAGGTGTTAAGAGAACTAATACACCAATTCCAAGCTGGATTATAGCAGTGAATACAGCTGCAAAGAAGCCGAGATCAGGGTAGCCTCGAAGATTAAATGCTAAGATCTTGAATAGATATATGTATATTGGGGAGAGGAGAGCAAGTGCTCCTCCCGATACTAATAATCCTCCGATTACAGCTTTCATAATATTCAACTTCTTAACTAAGTATGCGATCAATAGACTTATTCCAGCTACTAGCCCACCAACTGTAGATAGTATAAAAGACTCCATAAAGTTGTATCCGGTAAGTGCGATGACACCTTCTCCATCTGTCTCAATATACCATCCAAGTAATAATGTGAGAATATGTAATGCTCCTACAACAGCTCCACTTGAACCGATCTTAAAAAATCGGGAGACTACTTCTTCTTGAGTTACAATCAAGTATTTACTCCCTCTGTAGACTACCCCACCCCCTCTTTTATAAACATTCTTATACTTCTTTAAAGAAATAATTTTTTATACTCCTAATCTCTTCTCTATACAAGAGATGAGTATATTTTCTTCATCTAAAAAAGAGAAGTGGGTTGAAGAACTTGAGCAGAAAATTACAATGGAATTATCACATGCTAAATCTGATATTGTCTCTAACTTAGAGAGGTCTTTAGAGAATATTGAAAAAGATATAGATAAATTGACTACACTCTTATCACATCTATCATCTTACCCATCAGCTTTTGAAGATAAAATTAAACCATTCGTAGAGAAACTTGAAAAAGTATCTGAAGAACTTACAATAGTGAGATATTATGAGAACATGCTCTTATCTGTTCAAGAAGGAATAAAGGACATAGTTGAAGCACTAACTAAAGAAAGAGAGATCATCAAGCAAGAGGTGCAACGTCTACTTAAAGAGAAAGCTGAAGTAGAGACAATGAAAGAAGAGATGAAGAAATGGAGAGAAGACCTCGAGATGAAGGAGAGGCAATTGAATTTAAGAGAAGAAGAAATAAGTATACTTGAGGAGAAGAAGAGAGAACTTGAGCAGAAGGTTTCTGAATTATCTCAACGCTACTTGATGGGTATAGAAGAAGCGAAGACTAGGATTGAAGAAGTCGTTAAAGAAATCATGAGAGAGTTTAAGCTTAGAGAGATTAGGCTTGAGAGGCTTGTTAGAAGAGAGGCTGAGCTAAAAGAATCTTTAGCTAAACTTAGAGAGAGGGAAGAGGCGGTTGCTGAAGCAGAGAAGAAGATCGCTCAATTGAGGGGAGAGATTAATGCTTTAACAGAGAAGAAGAGAAAACTTGAAAGTGAGATAAGAGAATTAGAAGATAAGAGATCTAGATTAGAAGGGCTTATAACAGAATTGAGAAGAGCTTATCTTAACCCTTAAGAGCTTCTTCCATTCTCTGTACTCTTTCAGCTAACTCGTGGAAAGCATCTATCAATGCTGAGAGTTTATCTGATATATCTTCAATATCACTCTGTATATTCTTCTCTAAACTGCTCAAAGACTTCTCGATCGTAGCAATCCGAGCTTCAAGTCCACTAAATCTTTCAAGAAGCTTAACGAGATTCTCCCCCTTCTCCAATCTTTCAATTCTTTCTTCCAACTCTGATTCAGCTTCATCTATAGCTTCTAAAGCTCTTACAACTCCCATCGTGAAATCAAATGTCGCAACCTTCTTACCGCTCGGAGTCTCTAAGTATTCAGGTACGATCTCCACCTCAAACTTTTTCTCTTCTTTTCTCTCTTCTTTCTTTAAAGAATCGGCCAATTTCTCCACCCTAATAATCTCATTCAAAATATATCATGTCGATACTTTATAACCTTATCTCTAAAAAGCATAGAAGCTTCGTACCATATTTTTAGTTTAAGAATTTATCTTAAGTCTTCTCAAAGGTCATTATATTAAAGTGTTATTGTTCTTCGGCAGAGTGGGCATTTACCCTTCATGGTAATCCATTCTTCAAAACAGTTTTCATGACCTAATGCACCACAATATGGGCACTCGATCATGGCCGCTCCCTCGCTAATCTCCGATAAGCAGATAACACATACACGCTTAGCTTCAAGTTTAGGCATAGGTGTTGTTTTCTTAACTTCTTCAACACTCCAAGGATCCCAGAAACCACTATTAACAGGGCGGGTTACCCTTATCCTCCTAACCATCTTATAATCGATAAAATATTGATTACTTAATATATCTTATATAGTAAAAATATCTATAGCCTTTATTCTATTCTGTATCTACTAATAGTATTTTAAGAGGTAGAGGGTTAAACCTCCTACTAGTCTCTACATATACAATATCGTTGTTTCTTATCCCTATCTCTCTAAGTACTTGGTCATCTTCCAATCTCCACTTCTTATACAAGATCTCTGGATCTGGGAAACTGAATCTTTCTGCAACCTTCTTCTTTAAGTCGATTACCTTCTCATCAAGTTTAACCTTTATCTCTGCCCCCTCAGTCTTAACATAGTCTCCACAGACGAAGCAAACTTTATTCTTATCCAGCTTTACTCTCGTAAACCTAGTCGAATATCCATCGTACACTATCAGCCCGCTAAAGATCTTTCCAAGAGATTCTCCATGTAATATCTTCACGAGCTCAGTGGTCGCTAAACCAGAGATCGCAGCTGCAACGCTCTGTAGAGCCGGCATCTTAGGTTTCAACAATTCTTGAATCTCCCTAATCTTATCTTTAACTTCTTCATCTACTCTCTCCAATATCTGAGCTTGTGAATACTTTATATCGAAGACGGTCTTTATACCTACTTCAAAGAGCTTTTTAACCAACTCTAAATCTACTACAATATTCTGTTCTTCTAATTCTCTCTTTAGATCTTCTGGTTTTCTCTTCCTCAATGTACATTCTGCTAATTGTACCTCTCTAGGGATCAAGGTTTCCCCATGACATTCTAAGCATGCTGTCTTCCCAGGTAAGACTACTTGTAGATTAGCGTATAATCCATCCATAGCTGCATCGATCAATGGGATATCTAGTTCAACTGCCATAGAGTTAACCCATCTTCTAACAGGCCAGTTATCTAGACATGAGCAGATAATATCAACCTCCTCAAAGATGCTATTGTCTAATTCTCTAACATCTTTATAATAATCTCTAATCTTAATGAATTGGTTCATCTCTACCAATCTTTCTCTAGCAACCATTGTCTTAGGTCTACCAATATCTTTATCTGTAAAGAGCATCTGCCTACTTAGATTGGAGACCTCGACAACATCATTATCTACTAGTATGAGTTCCCCTACACCCATTAATGTTAAGTTTTTAGCAATTTCACATCCTATCGCTCCAACTCCAACGATCATTACAGTTGAGTTAGATAACTTATCCTGATCCCATCCCTCTATTCTAAGCTGTCTTTCATATCTCTCCAAGTACCGCATATCTAAAGTTATCCTATCTTAATCACTTCTAAAATATATTCTCATTCTAGGCTTTATGCTTATATGTTACCGGGTTAAAGCTTGCTCAGGTCTAGCAAATAACTCAATATATTGTCTAACTCTAGCCTCGAATATATCAGGTCTAAATTTCATCTCCATAGCAGCTATAGTATTGAGAGGATCATCTGGGTTGGGATTGTTGAGGAGATTTCTAAGGGTCTCTATTAATGTGATTATGTGGAGGGATGGAGACCAATCATCTTTAAATACCGATTCACATATTCTCGGAGGAATCTCATCTGTAAAGTTTGGATGCCAGATCCGTGTCCACCAAACAACCTCTGGTGGAGTATAAGGAAATGTACGAGGTATGAAGATCTCTACTTTAAAATAACCTCCCTCGTAGAGTCCTCCACCTATTATTATCCCTTTGTAATGTGTTAAGTCTCCATCAACTATATCGAAAAGAGGTTCATGTTCATGTACAAGCTTGTATTCTAATGCTAACCTCTTATACCAGAGTAATTCAGGGAGCTCTGCATACACTATCCACTCCCCCCACGGTTCTAGTAATCAAGACGAGCTTATCTCCATCTTGTGCTCCAATATCTTGTAAAGTCTCAGTATCTTTTAGTGCTCTACCTCTGAAAGTCAATCTTGTCGTATCTGGGGGAAGCTTCTTCATAGCACATACTTTAGCTCTTATAGCACCTACAGTAGTCGAAGGCATCACCTCCAATTCTATGGGGCTCCCACCACCCACTGCGGGAACAACCTTAATCTTCATTAAACCAATCGCCCTCTAGAGCTAATTCTTCTAGTTTATATATAAACATTTATACATCGAGCATCTTAAAAAATTCGTGGAGAATATTATCAGACTTACTCAAGAACTATCTAGAAGACTACGAGATTTTTAGGTAAAACAAGAATATATTCTACATTAAATCTGAGAGAATAGAGAAGAATTGAGAGTGAGGATCTATCCACTAGCATTAGGAAAGGCTGTGAAATACTCTTTGATGGATCTTGAGAGAGAAGTTGCAGGTCTCTTAATTGGGAGATATGAAAAAAAGCAAGATATTTTAGAGATATGGGATGCAATATCTGGAAACCAGAAATCATCTTCTGCATTCGTAGCATTAGATGAAGAAGTCATGGCTATAACCTTTGAGTGGCTTTCACAAGAGAGACCTGGATTAAACATTGTTGGATGGTATCATTCACATCCAGGTTTCGACTTATTCCTCTCTACGATAGATATAGAGACGCAGAAGAGGTATCAAATGATGTTTCCCAAAGCTGTCGCAATGGTCATCGACCCATTGAAATACGCTGAAACTAGAAAGTTGGCAGACCTAAAGTTCAAAATCTTCCACATAGATAGACAAGGGAGAATAGTCCCTCTAAGAGTTAGTATAGGGATACATAGAACAAAGGTTATTGAAAGCACTATTAAAGGAATGGATACTGTAGACTTATTCTATATACAGCCTCCTGAAGTTCAAGAAGAATACAAACAAAAATCTACCGACACTCTTACAGATGTATTTAAGAAACTGAGAAAGAAGTTCCCACCCCTCTAAATATAACTGTACTATCTAGAAAGTGATCAAGAATCTTTAAATTACTTTGGAGATTTTCTTGGCCACGGCCACACAAGTCCATACTATATCTAGCTTTTATAGATTATTTAGATATAAAATGAACGATTTAACTCATAAACGTATAACCTTTTAAATAAGTTGAACAAATTAAAGTTGATTGAAAAATGCCGAAGTCTAAAGGTTTCAGATATAAGTCGAGAAGCATACTCACCCTACCTAGAGGAGTTAGAAGTGGACCTAAACCTGAAATATACTTAACAGAGTTTCAACCTGGAGATAAGGTTGTGATAAAAATAGATCCCTCAGTACAGGAGGGAGCTCCTCACCGTAGATATCATGGTAGGGTAGGTGAAATAGTTGGAAGACGAGGTAAAGCATACCTAGTCAACATAACTCTAGGAAGTAAGCTAAAGAAATTAACGATCTTACCAGACCACTTAGTTAAATGGGGTGAATAAATGGTTAAGAAGATTATCTCTCAGAAACCTCTATCTCTCCCCGAGGTAAAAGAGATCTTAGAAGAGAGGAGAGAAAAGCTAGACTCGATACAGCTTAGAGTTCTAGAATACACTAGAAAATATTCTAAGTTATCTAGTGAGAAAGCTAATGAATTGATCGAAGAACTTGTTAGTAGATTTGAATTAACAAGAGAAGAAGCTGTGCAGATAGTAGATATCTGTCCAACTCATGTAGAAGAATTACGCGCTATCTTAAGCGGTTATAAACGTTTAGTATCATTCCTACTATTCTCAGAAGATAAATTGCACGCAATCGTTGATACTGTTAAGAAATATCTAGAAGAAGACGTACGAGAGTAGTTTATAGTATAAAGACATCAAAGGACGTGAAGATGTTTGTATAGATCAAAGAAGTATGAAGATTTTGCTTACGTACTAGATATATTTTCACCTGAACATCGCCCTCTACAGCATAACATCATGATCGGTAAAAATGAATTAATAGCCCAGATGTTAGGTGAACAATTCTTCACACTATTAGAGGCAGCGATCTCCGTTAAACATAAACCCTTAATCGGTATAAGGATGTATATTGGAAGAGATGTCCCGAGAAGTATACTTAGAATAATTAGGAGGATACGTTATGAGGATTTAACGCAGAATGCTAAGAACGAGTTGATTAACGTAGTTAGAAAAATAGTAGAGAGTGATGAGAAGAGGTTTATCGAGTTTTTCAATACATCTACACCAGTAACTCCTAGAATGCATGCTCTAGAATTAATTCCCGGTATAGGGAAGAAGATCGCTATGAAGATATTGGAAGAAAGAGAGATCCAGCCCTTCTCAAGTTATGAAGACTTAAAGAAACGTGTCGGATTTCAAGATCCTGTTAAAGCATTAACAAATAGAATATTGTATGAGTTGATGAATGTAGATGAAAAGCATAGAATCTTCGTTAGAGAGCCTGCAAGCCAGATAAGAGAGATATGAGAAAGCTTGGGCAACACTTCTTAGTAGATAATTCTATTTTGGATAGAATTGTAGAATATGGTGAAATCTCAGAAAGCGATGTCGTGCTTGAAGTAGGAGCTGGAACAGGGGAGTTGACTTGGAGGCTCGCAGAGAGAGCAAAGAAAGTTATAGCAGTAGAGATAGATGAGAAGCTAGCTTTAGAGGCATCTCATAAACTTGCAAAATACAGCAATGTTGAATTAATCATCGAAGACATCTTGAAGTTGAATTTATCCGAGTTCAATAAAGTTGTATCAAATCCTCCCTACAATATCTCTACAAAACTTTTACACTGGCTTATAATGAGACGTCCTAAAAAGATCGTACTAACATTACAGAAAGAATTCGCTCAGAAACTTATCTCTAAACCATGTACAAAAAATTACGTGTATACCTCATTCTTAGCAAACCTATTCTATACCTCTGAGATCCTTGAAGAGATTCCTCGAAATGCATTCAAACCTATGCCAAAGGTTAACTCAGTAATATTATCTATGAAGAGAAGAGAGGACTCGATATCGTGTAGAGAAGAAGAGTTAAAGTTCATAAAGATACTGTTTACCCAGAAGATGAAGAAGCTAAAGACTGTACTCAGATCAGTATCGAGGAAGATTGGTATAGATCTTAAAGAAATAGAAGGCTACATTTCTGATGAAGTATTATCTAAGAGAGTGTATTGTCTAACCCCAGAAGAGCTACATAATATTGTAAATATTCTTTTAAAATATTGAAAAGAAATAATTATGATAAATGATATCGAGTAATAATAATTAGAATGAAAGGAGGATAATCTGGCTCAATATAATACTTTCACCACGGAGAAAGCACTGAATACACAAATATCCTATATTCTTTAAGAGCTGATTAGATAGTTCTCTTCTTTTCTACTATCTTTAATCGACATCTTTAAATGATGGCATTTATTAGTAGTTTTAGCATGAAGGCAAAGAACTGGAGAGCTTTAGAGAGACCTTATACTAGAAGCGATTATATACATGGTCCTCCACATCCAAGGATTAGCAAATACTCTATGGGAACATATAAAGAAGATTATACACATGAATTATTATTAGTGTCAAAAGAAGATATGCAGATTAGAGATGTATCGATAGAGTCTGCGAGGATAGCTGCGGATAAGTATCTAGCTAGAAAAGCTGGTGAAGGAAACTACTACTTAGAGATTAAAGCTCACCCTCATCATGTATTAAGAGAGAATAAGATGATCTTTGGAGCACATGCAGATAGGCTTCAAGAAGGGATGAGGAGAGCATTCGGTAAACCTGTAGGTAGAGCAGCACAGGTCTCTACAGGTGAGCCAGTATTAAGAGTGCTAACATATGAGAACTGGGTTCAAGTAGCTAAAGAAGCATTAGAACTAGCTTCTAAGAAATTACCAAAGAACTATACGATCGTAATATCTAAAATCTCTGAGAAGAGTATAGCAGCTTAAACATATCAT
>JANXDW010000039.1 GCA_025058515.1 Aigarchaeota archaeon | reverse complement strand
TCTCTTTATAACCTCTTTTCATGTTAACATATCTAGCAAGGATGAAGAGGAGGGTTGAGAGTCTATTCATGTAGGCCAATACCCCTGGATAGACTAGATACTTCTTACTCATTGTTACAACTCTACGCTCTGATCTTCGAGCGACTGCTCTAGCAAGATGTATTACTGCAGCAGGAATAGCACCTCCTAGGAATATGAATCTTCTTAAGATTGGGAGTTTAGATTCAAGCTCATAAACTAGATTATCAATATAATTTAATGCTTCATCGATCTTATATGAGATAGCTTCTGAAGATTGTTCTTGAGCAAGTTGGGAGCCTATTATGAATAGATGTTCTTGAGTCTTTAATAAGATCTGTGATACCTCATCTTCTTCACCTAGGAGAGATATGGCTACACCTATTATAGAGGATAGTTCATCTATTTCTCCAAGAGCCTCAAGCCTTTCATCATCTTTCCATATTTTTTCACCGCTCAGTAGAAAGGTCTTCCCATCATCACCTCTACCATACTTTCTAGCACTACTCACACTACTCACAATAACCTACCTCAATTTCAAAATTACTCTAATCAGAAGATATTTCAACGATATCGAATACATGATTACACGGTAGTTTAGATAAGCTTGCGAGCTGCTGAAGACATATACTACTCTCTGTTGCTATCAATTCTCCTTCCATCTCTTCATACTGTTTTACAACTATCCTGCCTATCTCAATACTCAGCTCATATCCATGACCTCCTTTCTTCATCCCCCAGGTACCTGCAAGTCCACAGCATCCGACATCCTTAGTAAATACCTTTGCTCCTAATGACTCGAGAAATTCTTTTGTGGCCATACTTCCATCTCTAGACCTTGAATGGCATGGTAGATGATATGTTATTTTCATATCGTCTAAGCTTTTCAAAATTTTTGTTACTTTACTTAGACCAATATATTTAAGAAATTCAAAGAATCCGAAACTATTTTCAGCAACATTTTTTGAGATCTCTGTATCTAAGAGTTTTGGATAGTAGTAAGTTAAACAATAATGGGCTGTTGGCTCAACTGAAACTACTTTATACCCTTTTTCAACAAGATCGTACAAGCTCTCTACATTGTATCTTGCTATCTTTCTTGCTTCATCGATGAAGCCGTACTGGATTAATGGCATACCGCTACTCTTCTGTTTTGGTAAGACTACTCTGAAGCCTAATCTCGACAATATCTCAGAAGCCTTCAAGCCCCATTCTGGATACATATAATATACTAAAGCATCTGTAAATAATGCTACTTTACCTTCTCTTCCATCACCTACCTCTTTGAAGACCTCTCCTAGATTGTTCTTAGAAAATTTTGGTAAAGTTCTTCTAGAATCTAATCCTATAAACATCTCTATAAGTTTTCTACCTATCTTTGAACTAAGAAAATAATTAGACAAACTCGGTATATTGGCCGCCAAGGTGATAAATGATTCATATCTTTTTAGGTTCTTATTTATTGAGGGGTATCCGAACTTCTTACCATACCTCTCTTTAGTAATGGAGTTTAGGTATGGTAGGTCGATATTGACTGGGCATGCTTCTTTACATAATCCGCAGAAATTGCATAGTTGTGCAAACTCTGTATTCTTTACTCCATGGGTTATCATCGTCCAAGGAATACCCATAGGTCCACTGTATATGTATCCGAAGACATGACCTCCAACAATATTGTAAGGTGGACAGACTTGTAGACAAGATGCACACCTAATACAGTACAAGGCTTCTTTAACATCTCTATCTCGAGCGGCTTCAATCCTCCCATTATCTATCAGTATATAGATCATCTTACGTGGTTTTACTGAACCTTCTCTAGGGTATGAGATGGAGGTAGGTATGTGGAATGAGGTATAAGAACTTAAGCGTTGACCTGTAGCATTTCTAGACAATACCTTCAAGATCTTGAATACATCTTTTGTTGTAGGTAAAATCTTCTCTACTCCTGCTATGATTACGTGTATTGGAGTAAATGCAATTGATAATCTATCGTTTCCCTCATTAGTTACAAGAACTACTGCACCATTCTCGGCCACGATAAAATTAGCTCCTGTAATAGCCATCCCAGCTCTTAAATACTTCTCACGAAACTCTCTTCTTACTTCCATCACTATCTCCTGCGGGTCTGGAGGGATCGGTCTACCATAGTATCTAGTTAATACTTGGGCCACCTCATATCTCGTCATGTGGAAAGCGGGTCCAAGTATATGTGAAGGTCTATGACCTGCAAGTTGAACAATCCTCTCTCCAAGATCTGTCTCAACAACTTCTATACCCTCAGATTCTAAAAACTTATTTAGTTTTATCTCTTCAGTTGTAAGAGATTTTGATTTAACTACGAGCTTAACGTTATACTGTTTACAGAGATCTACCACCATCCTCGAGGCTTCTAATCCATCTCTAGCAATCCTTAACTCAGCTCCTCTGCTCTCTAAGACCCTTCTTAATCTTTCAATATTATCTTCTAATCTCTCTATAGCTTCTTCTTTAATCCTCCTAACCTCTCCAAGTAGATCGTGGCTTATCTCATGTAATACTTTCTCTTTTCTCTCTCTAATTCTAAGATTATTCTTCAACATGGGCCAATAATCCTTAAAGATGGAGAGCTTTTCTAAAACCTCTTCAGACAAGTTTCTTGAACGATTCTTCTCCATTTCTTGGATCTGCTAAACAATTTGACTGCGAATATTTTAATCTATCTAACTAATTAACATCTTTAGGATGCAATCGAATGACATTGAAAGATGCTGAGAATAATGTAAGAATGATTCTAAAATAGGAATTGGAGTTTCCTACTCGATCATTTGAGACCCTTAACTAATCTATTCTAGATAAGCTATGATAAAGATAGTAAACATACTGGGGAGATAGTAGCTCGAAATACTTATATTAGGGACAAGGCAATATGGTTCATGAAGCAATATGTTAAATGCTCTTTATTCATGATCATGGTAATAGTAATATTAACAGTAATTTTAGGAGATGCTCTAGCTATTTCTTCAACATCTTATTCATCTGAGGTATTAGGTTTAACAGAAGGGTGGGTGAAAGTTGTCTCAGGAGGTTTTAACGATACAAATAATATAGGAATAAATAATTTTGTCGATTTTAAAGGATATCGGTATGCAAGTGTAGTTAACTTTGAAACTGGCGGGGAAATATGGAGGACTAAAAACGGAGACCAATGGGAGAAGATAGGACTTGATGGATTAGGAAACTCGAATAATAGTGGCATATTGTTGTTCATCTTTAGAGATAGCCTGTATGCTGGAACATACAATGATGAAGATGGAGCGGAAATATGGATTTCATCTGATGGAATAAACTTTAAAAAAATTGTTTCAGGTGGTCTAGGTGATAAGGACAACGTAGGAATCGGAATCCCTATAATATTTAATGGTAAATTGTTAGTCCCTGTACAAAACGGGAATCTTGGATCAATAAAAGATGGGGCTGAGATTTGGATATCTGAAGATGGCGAGCATTTTCAGAGAAGCATAAAGGGTGGATTAGGAGAGAGGTCGAACTTCTTAATATATTTCCTCGCCCAACCTTTCGAACAGCATAAATATATTGGATTTCAAGCTATCATCTTTAACGGATATGTATATCTAGGAACTTATAATCCGACGGGAGGAGAGATTTGGAGAAGTAAAGACGGAGTTAACTGGGAAAAAATGATTGATGAAGGATTTGGAGATACTGGAAACATAGCAGTCCATCCTGACCGGGTATTTAGAGACAAACTATATGTAGTTTCCTTTAATTTAAATGGTCTAAATGTTTTTAGGTCTAATGATGGGAAAGTTTGGGAGAAGGTAGTAGAGAATGGTTTTGGAGCTGGAAAGTATGAAAACAATTTCGGTGTTCTGAATGAAATTAACGGGTCGCTCTATCTATCTACTTTCAGTACGCCTGCGATTGGAGCTTTTCAGATCTGGAAATCGAATGATGGTAAGAATTGGACACAAGTTGGCTTAACAGGATTTGGTAATAAGAATAATCATGGAGCAGGGATATCTCTACTCTCAGATGGTTTCCTCTACGTCTCAACGCTTAATGCTTTCGATGGGCTTGAAGTATGGAAGTCTAGAGATGGCTTAAACTGGGAGATGATATTCAAAGAAGAGGCTGTAAGCAAAACTCATACAGGAGGTGGAATAGTTGAACTCAACAACCATCTCTATATGTATATTTATGATTCTGTGGAGGGCATGGAGATTTGGAAATACATGAATCCACTACAACCTATTACTACAATTCAAACTTCAGTTACTACAAGTATTTACACTACACCTACTCTGAAAACTACTTTACAAACAGAGTCTATAACCTCTACACTGCACACAGCTCAAACAACAAAGTCTCCAAATACTGAATCTGCATCAATCTCTACCCAAACTATAGGTACTCATGAAACTGTTCGAGGAATTATGGATTATATACTTATTGGAGTTATCGCTATAGTTACAATCGCTGTAATATTTATTGTGCTTAAGATTAAAGTTTTGGCTCGTCCTCCACCTCCTCCACCCCCACAGTAATTGTACCAATAAAATCGAGGATGCTTCAAATATTGTGAGAATAGTTTTGAAAATCTCAAAATAGAAATGCCAATACCTATTTTTTGAAGATGGGATATCAACGTCTGAGCTTCTTAGTAGTTATCTAAGATGAACGTATAGATTATACGTGGACCGTGGACTCCTCTCACTATCTCACCTTCTATATCTGCAGTACTGCTGGGACCAGTAATGAAGAATATGGATTCTCCTTCTTCTAGCGTATTTTCTACGAATTCTTCTACATCATCTAGTTCATAATGTAGTCTACTCCTCGATATGATTGAGATATGCTTCTCAGGAGCATATAGTGCAGCTTCTTCTATTCCTGAGGAAGCTCTATAGATTACTGTTCCCGTAGATGCGATGCCTTTTTCCGGAAAACCTATAGAGAGCTCTGAAGTGTAGATATCACATTTTAAACCTTGTTCTATACTCTGAATCTCTAATTGACGCTCTTTCAACTTACTTATTATCTCTTCTCGATACTCAGTCTTAGAGCCAACTACTAGTATAGGAGTCTTCACCTCTCTAGTTAGATCATAGAGATATTTAATTAGTTCATCTACATCTTTACATACATATGCTACTGCTCCTATACTTTCCAATCTCTCAATAAATAATCTTACATTATCTGTAGCCATATCTCTACAACCTATTCGATTCGGTCTCAATAGTTTATTCTAGAATAAGTATTCAATAAACTTAACTCATGAGAAAGATATAAGTAGTATTAAAACTACTTTAAGGACATGTCTGGATTTGAGGATATAGTAGAGATTACAAGAAAGCATGTTTTCGGTACTTGGAGAGTTCAGAAGACTTGGAAGCCTGTGAACATCGTATCTGCTGAAGGATGTTACTTTACTGATTCAAGCGGTAAAAAGTATCTCGACCTATCTTCTCAATTGATCTGCGTAAACCTAGGGCACAGTAACATGAATGTGATAAACGCTATCTACGAATACATGAAGAAGCTTCAATATCTTACACCTGCTTTTGCATGCGATGTGAGAGCTGAGCTCAGTAGGATGCTGTTAGAGATTATGCCTAAGAATATAATAAAGTTCTTCTACTCTACTTCTGGGACAGAGGCAGTTGAAGCTGCATTAAAGATAGCTAGAATGTATACTAGAAAGCATAAGATTATCTCAAGGTATAGGAGTTATCATGGATCTACAGCGGCCTCTATCTCCATCACTGGAGAATTACGGAGAATACCTGTTGAAGGATACCATACAGTTCCTGGAACACAGTTTGCTCCAGAATGTTACTGTTATAGATGTCCATTCAAACTATCTTACCCAGAGTGTGGAATAACATGTGCTGAGTATATCGATTATATGCTTCAACATGAAGGTGATGTGGCCGCAGTCATAGTTGAGCCAGTGGTAGGATCAAACGGGGTAATTGTTCCTCCTCATGAGTACTTACCACGTTTAAGAGAGATAACTAGAGATCACAATGTCTTATTGATCGTCGATGAGGTCATGAGTGGTTGGCTGAGAACTGGAGAATGGTTTGCAGTACATCACTGGAAGATTGAGCCTGATATCATGGTTACAGCGAAAGGTGTTACATCTGGGTATCTACCACTAGGAGTTACAGGTGTATCAAGAGAGATCTCAGAGTATTTTGAAGAGAATCTCTTTGCTCATGGACATACTTATGAAGCTCATCCAGTAACTTTAGCTGCTGGAATAGCAACAATAAATGAGTACAAGAGATTGAATATACGTGATAATGTATTAAAGGTTGGTGAGTATCTAGGTAAGAGATTGAAGGAGTTGGAAGCTCATCCATCTGTAGGAGAGGTTAGAGGTTTAGGGATGTTCTGGGCGATAGATCTAACTAGAGATAAGAAGACGAAGAAGTTTATGAATACTCCTAAAGATAAGCTTGCTGGAAGACCGATAGTAGTTGAGAAGGTAGCTGCCAAGGCAAGTGAGTTGGGTGTCTTTATAATTGGATGGGTGAACAATCTTCTAGTTGCTCCACCACTGATAGCTACTAGAGAAGATATCGATAGAGGAGTTGAAGTACTAGATGAAGCTCTCAAATTAGCTGATCAAGAAGCTTCTAGTAAAACTTCATAAAACTTCTTCTTTTACAATTTTAAAAAATTATGATTATTTAAATGTCAAAGCTTAGCGATAGCTTATAACGTAGAACGTATCTCAGAGTTCTCTCTCAATCTTTTCTCCAATCGTTATTCCTCTATATTTTTTGAGTATCGAGAGGAACTTTAGAGTTGGAATACATGTCTCAGGAGGCTGAACTCCGTAGAACTCTAACTCTCCTCTTACCATCATCCTAGCCACTATAGATGGTGGTACTCCTGTAATATAGCTGGAGGCGGTGGCTCTCCAATCGCTTCTAGATCTTGAGAGAGCATACATTGTATGGACTGTCTCCACACCATTTCTCACACCCTTAACCTTAACCAAGATACATGTTGCATCTTCGAATTCCATCGAGGGCTCCATCATCAGCCTAGATAAGAGTTTAACTGTCAATTCTCTAACTGCAATCTTTAAGTTATCTATATTTATCAGATCATCAGATAAGAAGCCTAAGCTTCTAAGTAGGTTAACCAACTCAAAGTTCTCGCTTAATTTAAAATCTACATATCGTAGACCTTTCTTAATAGTTCTTGGTATTGTTGCAAGCTCAGAGTGTATGCTGTATGCAACCATTAATCTTCCAACTGGTTCTGGGAAGTCAAAGCTCTCAATACCGCTCAAAGGTGGGACTTCTTCAAACCTACCATCTCTAAAAATTACCGCATTCTTCACCCATTCATCTACTATAGTTCTTATAGAGAACTTGAAGATAGGTCTCTCTAAAGGCTTTAAGTCTCTATCACCATCTCTTATCCATATAGAATCAACTTCATCGAACATGTCTGCGATATGCTTTATCATGATATTGCTTATTCCAGGATCTTCACCACATCCAATCAATATCGATGCCCCTGCTTTTCTAGCTTCTTCATCTAACTCGAGTTGTCTCAAAGTCATATGGTATAATCCTCCAAGGTCTATTAATCTAGACTTAGAGCTTATAGCAGCCTTGGTAACATGTAGATTATATTGATACCATGTAGAGTTTATGGTTACATCGTATCTCTTCATCTCTTCAGAAAGTCCAGCGACATCTGTAACATCTATATGCTTATATTGGACTCTCCCATCACTTAAATCTTTTATCAACTTTCTACTCTTCTCTTCATCTATATCTCCAATCTCTACCTCTTCAACTTCTTCATCTGTTAATAGATCTCTAATTATAGTAGATCCTATTAACCCGGAACCGCCAAGAACTAGAAACTTCATAATTCATCCTCCAAGTATATTCACTATTTATGGGTCTAACTTCTTCATAAGCTTCTATCTCTATATACTATCCCGTATCGGTAATCAAACTCTTCTAGAAAACATAGATATCAAGATATTCTAGCTATAGATATGATCATCTTGAAGAGTTCTAGTTTAAAGTGAGTCATTGTATGTTTATTAATCAAGAGGTATTAGTAAGGAAGATTCCCTCTTCCATCCTATCTCTACTCTACTCCCAACTGGATATATCTTTTCTGTATTTGTAACTCCATGTTTATGGATTATGAATGAGGTGCCTTCAACCTCTATTCTATACTCTACGTATGAACCTTTAAAGATGACTGCTTGAACTACTCCGTTAAGGATATTGTCTAGGTCTTTCAGCTTATTACCGATCTCCAATACTTCAGGTCTTAGCATTATAGCGGCTTTCCCCTTAATCTCTGATTCAGGACAGTAGACTAATCCAAGACGGGTCTCCATAAAACCATCTTCTTTTACATCTCCTTCTATAAGATTTACAGCTTCTCCAATAAATGATGCTACGAAAGTATTCACTGGTCTATAGTATATCTGGAGAGGTGTACCTATCTGCTGGATTCTCCCATCTTTCATTATAGCGATCCTATCTGACATTGTCATCGCCTCAGTCTGGTCGTGAGTAACGTATATGAAGGTCGTCTCAACTTTTCTCTGAATATTCTTCAACTCAACCATCATATGCTGTCTAATCTTTAAGTCGAGAGCTCCAAGAGGCTCATCCAGAAGTAGAACGCTAGGCTCTATCACTAATGCTCTAGCAAGCGCTACACGTTGCTGTTGACCTCCACTAAGCTGGTTTATCCTCCTCATCTCTAAACCCTCAAGCTTAACTATCTCAAGTATCTCTCTCACTTTTCTCTTAATCTCCTCTTTTGGAAACTTCTTCATCTTCAACCCGAAGGCAATGTTCTCAAATACATTCATGTGGGGAAAGAGAGCTAGATGCTGGAATACCATCCCGATGTTTCTCTTATGAGTGGGAACATCAGTAACATCCTTACCGTGAAGCTTGACCACACCCTCATCCGGCTCCTCTAGACCTGCAACGATCCTTAGAGTAGTAGTTTTACCACAACCAGAAGGTCCTATTAGAGAGAAGAATTCATTCTCCTTAATCTTCAAATTAACATTGTCTACAGCTACAACGTTTCCAAACCTCTTGACGATATTCTCTAATTCAACAGAATATAATTCGCTCATCTACCCGCCCCCTTCTCAGCACGTAATCTAAAGATTGCGAATAAGAATGATATAGATAGAGCGAAAGAAGATAGTGAGTTTAGTTCTGGGGATACTCCTCCTCTCGCTGCAGAAGACCAGATTATTAAGGGAAGTGTTCTAAATCCTGGTCCAGTAGTGAACAAGGTCTTTATTAAGTCGTCGAAGCTGAGTGTGAAAGCCAGTAGACCTGATGCAAGGATTGCTGGATAGAGCATTGGTAGAGTTATCCGTATGAAGGTCTGAAACTCATTAGCTCCAAGTGTTCTAGCAGCTTCTTCAACAGATTTATCGTATCCGATCATCCTAGCTCTCATCACCACTGTCACATAAGATATATCAAATGCTATGTGTCCAATTATAACCGTCATCGGCCCCATAGGTATATTCAAGAAGATGTACATAACCATAAGAGATAGAGCTTCAGCGATCTCTGGTATAATTATAGGGATTAATATAATACTCTCTAAAATACTTCTACCTGAAAAGTTGTACCTAGTCACTACCAAGGCCATCATCAAGCCTAAGATAATCGAGACTACTGTAACTACAGCAGCAACCCAGAGAGAATTATACAAACCACTCCAAACATGTGGGTTTGCTAAGATCTTCTCATACCATTTTAATGAAAAGTTTGTAAATACTCCTAAAGATTTAGATTCATTAAATGAGAATAAGACCATAACTGCTATCGGAGAATATAAGAATATGAAGACCATGATAACAAATACCTTGAGGAAGATTGACATCAACTTCACTAGAGCGCCAACCCCCTCTCTCCAATCTTTCTAATATAGACTATGACTAGCGAAAGTATGAAGGCGATGAATAGCATTGAGAAGGCTGAACCTATCCACCAGTGTCTAGCACCCATAAAGATCTCGTAGATGATGTTCCCCACCATATAGTTGTTCGGACCACCTACCAGTTCAGGTACAACGAACTCTCCTACAGCTGGGATGAATACAAGTAGAAATCCGGCCATTATTCCAGGCATGCTTAGAGGGAGAGTTACCTTGATGAATGTTCTAATAGGTCCAGCGCCAAGGGTAGATGCTGCTTCTAATAAGGTTCTATCTAGTTTCTCAAGATTTGCGTATAGTGGTAAGACCATCATTACTAGGTAATCGTATACCATAACCAAGATGACTGCAACATCTGTATACATGATCTTTAGAGGTGTGTTTATCGCTCCCAGCGACATGAGCATAGTATTGAGTAAACCTCTCTCATCCAAGAGGTTCATCATTGCATAAGTTCGTAAGAGGAAGCTCACCCAGAAAGGTATAATGAAAAGTATAATGAACACATCTTTATACTTCTTCATCTTGAATGAGATGTAATATGCTGCAGGATAGCCTATGAGCAAGCATAGAATAACTGTTAAACCTGCAAAGTATAAAGACCTTAAATATATGTTGATGGCGCCTGTCCAGCTTAAGACTCTCGTATAGTGTTCTAGAGAAGGTGTGAAAACGATCTCGCGGTAAATATTAATCATATTGAAGCTGTATAATCCGAGGATCAAGAAAGGTGCATAGAACCAGATAGCTAAGAATATTATTGGAGGAGCAAGCAATAGAGATATCTTTAATCTTCTACTTCTCCTAATATATCTCAGAACTTCTTCAATCCTACTCATATCTCTACCTCGTTACATGTAGGTTGGAGATTTAAGCTGCCATCAACTCAAGCCAGTACTCTGCTCTTTTAGCCCTCTCTTCAGGTGTGAAGGGTCTTGTCCAATAGAGTTTATCTAGATACTCATCTGGAGTGAAGATTACGGGATCTTCTTTTAGCTCTTCTGGGACATAGTCTCTACCAGTTGGGAATGGATACTTAACTGTTATCGTACAGATCGCTGAGACTAATGGATCTAGTATGAAGTTTATGAAAGCATGTGCAGACTCAATATTCTTTGCACCTTTAGGTATTACGAAGCTATCCGCCCAAGCTAATGCACCCTCCTCTGGAAAGGCATAAGAGATATATTCTAATTGTTTATAGACTGTTATCTCTCTCTCATCTGAAGCATAAATTATCCCTGCGATATCTCCATTGTATGCATGGCTTATCAAGAATCTACCTGTCTCCAAACCCTCCATATACTCTTCTGTTGAAGCATATCCTGCAAGATATGGTTTCTGTTTCTTCAATAACTCTACAGCTTCTCTAAGATCTTCATCTCTCATAGATGAAGGATCTTTTCCTAAGTAGATTAATGCAGCCCCAAATGTCTCGATAGTATCAGTATGCATAGTTATCTTTCCTTTGTATCTTCCTAGATGTCTATCTACCTCGAATACGTCTGCCCAAGCCCTGACCTCGGGAGAAACTTCTTTATTATTCCAACCAAGCCCGGTAGTTCCATAACTGTATATGACACTATACTTATTCTCTGGATCAAAATATGGGTTCTTGAATCTTTCTGGAACGTACTTGAAGTTGGGTATCTTCTTTAAGTCTATAGGTTCTAATACTCCTAGATCTGCTAATTCTCGAAGAGGTGAATCAGATACTACCGCTACGTCATATCCACTTGTACCTGTTTGGAGTTTAGCTACAACTTCATCTAGAGACTCAAAAGTATCATAAACTATACTGACACCATTCTCTTTAGCCCACTGTTCAATAATATTTTTATTAATGTAGTATGTCCAGTTGTAGATATTTAAATTTGGTTCAAGTTTTACCTTTACCTCACCTATCTGCTTAGAAAGTTCTTCAACTTCTTTCTTTAAATTATCAATTTCTACTTGACGAGAATAGTAGCCTCCAGCTCCTCCGACAGCAGCACCCAAAACCCCAGCAACCGCTATCTTTAATACATCTCTTCTACTAACCATCATATAATCGACTTTTAAAGTAATATATATTTATTATTACTATTATTTGATTTATAATATTTATGGTTAATAGATAGAAAAACTTTTCACTGTATATTTGTATGATCTGAAAAAAGAGAGATAGGTTTATATTTAATAGACCAATCTTCTATTACGATTTCTTTGAGTACTGATTTTAGAGAATACTTTAAACTAGTAATTGATTTAGAAGAAGATAAGTTAAAGAAGGCGCTCGAACTAGTTCTCCATCCACCAATAATCTTACTAGATCCTTACAAAAAGCATATTAGAGGTTATAGTGAAAACTTTCCTCCTCAACCTCGTATTGAGCATATTCCAATAGAATTGATAAAGAAGGTACTAGGAGAAGATGGAGTAAAGATCTTCTTGGCAGTAGATCAAGTTGTCTCCTTAATGCCTCGTAGCGTGCTCCGAGATGTGAATAAGCTCTTGACAAGTGGAGAAGGTTTAGAGATGATAAGATCTATTAGCAGAAAACTCTATAACGAGTACTCTGAGGTAGTGAACAAGATTAGAATTAAAGACTTGTTGATGGAAGACTATAGGAAAGAGAGAATATTGCTAATCTTACCTTCGTGGAGGCAGCTTGAGATTGTTCGTGGGAGGTGGCGGGAGCTAGCATGGCGGGAGAAGACGTTGAAGGGTGAGGAGACCCCTAATCCTGAAGGATGGATAAGAGATATACTATCACTTGCAGATTTATTGAAAAGTGAAGGAATTAAGATAACGATAGTTGCAGATAGTATACTAGAGGGGAAATTACCAGTCGGTAAAAATGAGGCAGTCTTTATAGAAATATACAAGGATCTGTGTAAGATAGGCTACTCTAGAGATTCTAGCATGACTTGGTTAAATAGACCTATAATCTCGAACATGGCCCTACCGTTTAGGAGAGGTGAAGAAGAAGTTATTGCCGATGTGTACTGGAGGATGGGCTTAACCCCTATGATGCGTTTAAGATGGGCTGAGCTCGATGGAATGTTAAAGAGAGTGAATGTAGAAGGTGGAAACTTCTTTATGATAGGTGGAGGGGAAGAGGCTGCTCTGATAACAGGTATAGGTGTTAGAGGAACAGATGTAGAAACATTCATGATACTTGATAAGATTATGCCTAGAGGTGTTAGGTTCTTCGGAGTTCCATTAGGAGGCTACTTGAAAGATTGGGTAAGCGGAGTCGTCCACCTCGATGTTGTGTTTACCTATCTAGGTGAATTAAGTGAGGGTAAAGTGGTCTTGATAGATCCATCTAGGATGGGCTTCTACTCAATCTTAGAGTATGATAGAGTCTCGGGAAGCATAGTCTTAAAAAGCTTCATAGAGTTAGCAAAAGACCTAGAGCTACTCATCGATGAACCTCCTAAAAAGACTGGAAGCCCAATAACCATGGTGAATGCTCTCAATCTAGGTGGAGGAAAACTAGTTGTAGACTCCTACAATAGAGAAGTGAACAATTATATAGAGAAAGAGTTAGGAGCAGATTTAATCGAGGTAGATATTCC
>JANXDW010000025.1 GCA_025058515.1 Aigarchaeota archaeon | reverse complement strand
TGGTATAGTTTTAAGACCATGGTTCATTAAAGGTAGAGGGCTTAACATTAACTGGCCAAAGATCTCTGATATAATGGATAAAGGAAGAAAGATTTACGCACCGATAGAAGTAGAGTGAATTTGAAAGAATAATTGATTGAGAAGAGATAACTATTATTATACTTCACTTAAGAATGGACATTGTTATCTTTATCTCTACATAGATCGAATCTTTCTCTAAACTTCAACAAAGTCTCTAACATCATTCCTAATATAAGACCTAATAAACAACATAGCTTCCCTACTCATACTATCTCTATATATTTTCATCTTATCCTTATCTTCTCCCAGACGGTAATATCTTCTCTCCATCAATAATCCTTAAACATAATACCTCATAATCATTAAAATCCCACAACTACAAAATAAAATATAGGGTGCATGCCTAGGAGAAGACGTTCAAGACTTAGAAAAAATCATCCTTTTGATATACTCTATATACGCTGTGACGAGGCGGTGAAGAAAGATGTTGGAGGTTCTCTTAGAGATTATGCCGTTGCCATTGATGGTCATAGTAGTCTACCTAGTTCTACCGACCCTATTGGGGGTGGTTTAGAGGTGGAGGCCGGCAAGAAGCTTAGGTTTAATCATAGAGCTAAGAGCTTACATGAAGTCTTCAATATAGGTAGGAGGCGTTTCCAAGAGATACTAGATGATACTTTCAAGATATTCGATAGCGAGGACTTGGTCTCTAAGGCGGTAGAGAAGGTTGCCAACAAGTATGCTGGCAGGGAGCTTGTGTTAGCTTTGCTCGCACTAGGCTTCGCCATGGGCTTAGAAGCATCAGAGATCATAGAAGAAGACGTTGAGGTGATGTATATTGGATGAGAGTATTCGTGGACGCCTTAGACCTCGTGAATTGAGGGTGAGGCTTTACGAGGAGGTTCAAAGATTGAGAGAGCAAGGACTTGGATATAAGAAGATAGTTAGAGAGATAGAGAGAAAGTATGGTGAGAGGCTAAGTAGATCGACGGTATCCTTCTGGGTTAGAGGGCTCACTTCCCCATATAATGGTAGGAGGTTTCCATCGATAGAGTTTCTTAAACCTTCGAGAGAGCTAGCGTATGTGGTCGGAGTGGTGATGGGTGATGGAAGCGTGGTAATGAGAAGTAAGAAGAGGGGAGGGTATAATGCGGTCTATATAGAGCTTCGAGTCAAGGATATGGAGTTTGCTGAGGAGTTCTCGAGGTGCCTCGGGCTTGTGCTGGGTAGACCGCCACCAAAGCCGAAATATGTGGAAAGAAAGCGAAGGTATCGTGTCTCGGTAGGAGATAAGACTTTGTTCGAGCTGCTACATGGTAAGAGTCTAGAGAAGATTAGGCCCTTCGTCGAGCACTGTGATGAGTGTAGGTCAGCGTTCCTGAGAGGATTCTTCGACTCAGAAGGATGCATTAGCGAAAATGGTCAGTTAACAGCATATAATTCTAACCTTGAGCTGCTGAGGTACGTGACTCGTCTGCTCGCAGACCTAGAGATAGAGACGACCGGCCCACACCTAAAGACTAGGAGAGGGACGTTAATGAAATGTCCGAAGACAGGAAGGATCTACAAAACGAACAAAGACGTATACTATATCTATGTGAGGAGTAGGAGTTTTCCAACATACTATCGGAAGGTCGGGTTCACGATTGAGAGGAAGCAGAAGAGGCTCGAAGAACACCTAGAAAAGAGAGGGATACTCCCAACCCCAACCCCTCCTTTTTTCCACATGTATAACCGTACGCTCCGCATCATATGTATATATAAATATGGGGCCGGTGGGATTTGAACCCACGACCACGCGGGCCCAAGCCGCGTATCATAACCAATCTAGACCACGGCCCCTATGTCTAAGTTTTTAAGTTTCTCTATATAATGTTGAAGGTGTTTAGAGGTGTATCGGTGCTTCTTCCGTTACTACTGAGTGTACTGTTATATCATATTCTTCTAGATTTTGAAGTATGGGGTTTGGTGAAAGATATTCAGGTGGGTACACGCCTCTAGCTTTTATCTCTCCTTCTCCAAGCATTATGGCTAGTACTGCTGGAGGAGTCCCCGTTAAGTAGGCTGTAGCAGTTGCTCCAAATTCTTCGTAAGCTTCTTCATGGCTCATCAACGTATAGATCGTGTACTTTACCCTCTTCTTTCCTCTACTACCCTCAACCTCGACAGCTATTCCAGCATATCCAGATACTCTTCCAGCTAATTCATCTGGATTAGGTAAGACAGCGTAGAGAACCTTTGCAGGAGATATCTCTTGACCATCTACTCTAACCTTCTTCTTACTTAGGAGACCTATCACCTTCAATACTTTTAGAGCTTGTACAACCTCAGAAGGAATAGATAGCTTAAAGTCTACGTATTTTACTCCTTTAATATACTTAGGTATCGTGAATACTTCTTCATGGGAGACAGCGTATACTGGTAGTCTATCGATCGGTGGTGGGAACTGGTATTCCTCGTATCCACTTAGAGGTGGAAGCCTCTTAAATCTTCCTTTGTGATATATGTACGCTGATTCGAATAATTCAGCAAAGTATACTTCTTTCGAGAAGAGAGGTGTTAAGTGGCTTCGCATACCTTTAACTATACTACTCTCACAATCTCTAATTTTTATAGAGTCGACTTTAGTCAACTGGTCTGCAGCATATCTAGCGAAGATGTTTGATAGTCCTGGGTCTTCACCCATACATATGATGGCTGTTAAACCTTCTTCTTTAAATGAGTCGTTGAAGCTTAGCTGTTGATATGGGTCATCGTTCGCTAAGTCTATGTAGTGTACTCCAGCTTCAAGACTAGCCTTCATCAACTGGATATTGAATCTCGGGAGGGTGGCGTTAATTAGAACATCTACATTCTTAGAGATGTTGACGACCTGCTTTATATTAGTTGCATTTACTCTTTTTGGTATAGCTTTCTTCCTCCCAGTATCTAAAGCTACTTTCTTAGCTCTCTCATAATTCTTATCTGCAAGGATTACTTCTTCAACTTCCTCGCTTTTAGCAAGATGTTTAGCTATAACCGATCCGACGGCGCCAACACCAACAACAATTGCTTTCAGAATTTCACCTCACAGCTTGTGAGCAGCTGTACAGCTGCTCACTCTGTAGAGAAGAGAAAAGAGTTCTGCAATAACTCATGCTTCTCCACCGGATTGATCATGTAGCTATCTCTAGAGTGAGTTAAGGGGTTTATGTATTTTTCATTTACTGCGAAAGCTGACTTATAAATATTTAATCTGCAATTATATATATTAGTTGAAGAAGCGTATTGGAGTTCTCTCTACTTATTGTTCTAGAATGTTTAGATTCTTATCTATTCTATGTACTCTCTATCCTGGGAGCTATTAAGTACTCTAGTTTTCCTGAAGGTATTGGGAAGCCGAGTTTTATCGGCTTATTTGTAGATAGGCTGATAACTACTTCTTCTGAGAGGTCGGCTCCAGCCTTAACGATCTTATCTAGATAGCTTAAGCTGAAGTTAGCCCATACTTCTTTATCTGTCTCTATCTCGTATACCGCTGCTCCCATCTTACTGAGTTTTGTCTGAACTGTTCCCAACTCTCCTCTAGCTAAGAATATTACCTCATTGGGATTCAAAATTATCTTTACATAATCGCTTACAACATCGCTATCTTTTATAGCATCTTTTACAGCATCTACGTTCAACCTAGCCTTTGCATCAAAGGTTAACTTGGGAGTCGTACTTCTTGCTTCAACAGTCTCTAAGGTATTCAGAGTAAATATCCTCTCTCTAGAGCTGGTCGCATCAACGAGAATTATGTTAAGTTTTCTCGCTTGGTCATCATATATTATAGTAAGACCCTCGCCTTTCTTTATCCTTCTAAGAAACTTCATCATCTCTGAGATACTGATAGTCATCTGAAGCTCTTTACTACATTCATATTCTTCAGCTGCAGAATTACTTAACTCAAAATCTATGAGAGAGATGTGGGCTGGATCCATAGCTATGAGCCTAATTCCTTCTTCTGTAATCTTAAATGTTCCTTCATCTACTACGGCTTGCACAGCCTTCATCAAATCTGAAAAGTAGTCTGCACTAGGTAATCTCATCTTGAACGACATCTTCCACTCTATCTTATGACACGTTATAGAAGTTAAAAAAGTTGACTTTAAAATTATGTATAAGCGATTCCCGCGTCTTACCTAGAGCCTATAAGCGTCAACACAAATTTGAATCTTTAAAAATAAAGATAACTAAGTGATAAACTCTATTAAAGTAGCTGTTCTTGAAGTTGATAAAACGATTTACTGTAAGACTATATTTAAAGTACTTATTTAAGTTTGATTAAAGAGGGATAGATTGAGTGGGCAGTTACATGGAGTTGAGGATTGAGCTTGAAGGATACCTTGAGTTAACGATGGATGTGAGTAGCTTAGCTTCTCAGATATCTGAATTAGTCAGAGAGGCTAATGAAGCATTTAAGAAAACTACATCTGAAGAAGCTAGCCAGACTGCATTTATAGTAAAGTATTGTGGAGAAGGTAGAAGACTAAAGCTTAAGATTATCTCTGGAGGAAAATTTAGAGCACATGATGCACTTCTAAGATTTAAGAATATGCTGGTTGAACGGCTTGGCCCATCTATGAAGGTTGGAGTTCGTGATATAGTTGTAGAGAGACTTACTGCAAAGATACATGGAGGACATCTGAGTTTAGAGACTGCGAGAGAGAGATTAAGAGATATCGCTGAAGTATCTACTGAAGACGATGTATTAATCTTAACCTTCAGGAACCTCTCCGACCGCGATATACGTGATAGAGTAATAGATCGAGCGATAAAAATGGTTAGATTAGAAGAGAAGATTGAAGAACGTGTTGAAGAGAAGCTCGCACCTTTCGGTAGTATCTTAAAGAAGGGTGAAGAAAAACAATTTAGATTTAGTGGAGAAGTTTCTGCTGAAGCTGAGAGGTTGGGATGGGCTAAACGCTATCCTGGAAGAGGACAGTGGATCTTCACTGGACCTATGACTGCTCTACTTAGAACTCTCTCTGAACTAATAATAGATTATGTCGCAAAACCTTTAGGCTTCAATGAATGGATGTTTCCAAGACTTATGCCCTTCGAAGTTTTCAAGAAACTCTCAACATACGTAGAACATCTTCCAGAAGGATTATTCTATGTCTGCGCTCCACCTAGAGAACCTACAGCATTTGAAGAATTCAAGAGAGAGTATGCTTTGAGAAGAGAATTAAGGAGAGATCTCTTAAAGAATATCTTAGAAGAGCCTGGATATGTTTTAGAAGCTGTTCAATGTCCACCTTTCTATCAATTCTTCTCTGGAGAGATCGTTAGATTAGAAGAACTTCCAGTCAAAGCTTATGATCTACTTGGAGGATGGACTTGGAGGAATGAAGGAGGAGGTGTCGAGGGAATAGTTAGAACCAATGAGTTCTGGAGGATGGAGATGGTCTTCTTAGCAGACCCTGTAGAAACTATTGAGATAAGAGATAAAGTAACAGATTTAACAGTAGAACTAGTTGATAAAGTACTGGATATGGAGTGGAGGGTTGTAGCTGGAGCACCTTTCTTCCTATCTCCTGAAGAAGCATCTAAACGCTTAATAGATATATCGAGTACTGAGAAGATACCTACGCTAGACATAGAAGTCTACCTACCGTACAGAGGTCTTAAAGATAAAGCAGAATGGCTTGAGATAACGGCTGCCTCAGTTCACAGAGACTTCTATGTTAAAGCATTCAAGATAAAGGAAGCGAAGAATAGAGAGATATGGACTGGATGTGTAGGTCATGGATTGACTAGATGGGCTGCTGGCTTCTTAGCAAGACATGGCTTCGATTTTGAAGACTGGCCTAAAGAAGTAAAAGAAAGAATTAAAGAACTGCCTCGACCACCTAAGATAGTTACAGTATAGCTTCATACTTTCAGCATTACATTATTGAAAATATATTGATTAAGCCATTAAAGTTATAGCAGAGTAATTTATGATCTATTAAGAGTTGAAGGTCTCTGTTAGAGGAATATACTCGACAGCGTTGATCAAGTTATTGATGGATAAAGGGTTTAAGATAGTTAATCCTACGAGGTCTCAAGTAGAGAGATTTAACATACAAGAACCAACCTTGGAGCCTGATGCAGTAATAGTAGATTCAATTGATAGACATTTCATAGAGGTTAAAGGTGATCTAGAAGTGGTTAAGACGCTAGTGGACGTTATGAAGAGTTTCTTTGAAGACTTGATCGTTTTATGGAAGAGGGATGAGGTTCTCTCGCATGTTAGAATAGGGTTTCCAGTAGATGCTAAGAGGAAGCTAGATGAGCTGAGATCTAGCGTAGCCTATACTGTTCCATGGCATCACTACTGCCGAGCTGGAGGAGAAGCATTATCAAGTATGGTTAGTTTTGCTGAAGACTTAGTAGAGAGAGGTTTAGTGAATCCTAGAGAAATGGACAAAATGTTTGAAGAACAAGTTAGACAGTTTACCCCTAAACTTGGGTCAAAAGTTAAGATAGTTCATGTAAAACTTCATGGTGAAAGGATAGTCTTAGGACCTGGAAAGGTTGTCTGGAGAAGTAATGATTCTATAAAAATTCTTAGAAGAATTATGAGTTCTGGAGTGTATGATGGTCTAGGTATACCGAAGCAGATAGGAGATTATGCTATAACAGAAGCTAGAAGATTAGAGACATGGACTAAGACAAGTTATTATAATTTCTCCGGGGTTCTCAAAGGAGTATACTATAATATCTGTACACCTGTTGCATTCTATCCAGATCAGATACATTATTTCGATTTAGAGATAGATGTTGTAGCTCTTCCAGATCATGAACCTAGGGTAATCGATGAAGAATTTCTCAAACAAGCTTTCGAGAAAGGTATTATAAGTTATGAGTTATTTGAGAAAAGCTTAAGAATAGTTAGAGAGATAATCTGTAAGAAGGTTTAGACTTCTTCTCTTTGAGTAAGACCATTATCCAAGGTTCTTTAAGATTTAAGAATAATCCTTGTCGAGAGAAGCTTTTAACAAGTACTATTGATGGAAACAAGCTGAAGATTACGTGTAATATATTGTAGACTGCGGTGAATGCTAGAACTAGCATTAAACCACCTATCCCTACATCGATCTTTAAGCCTAGAGCTAGTGATACGAAGGATACAGCATACTCTAAGAAGAAGGGTGCTATAGCTACAAGTAGTAAATAGTTAACGATAGTTGTAGCTAGAACTCTCATTAACCCACCGAATAGGAATACGAGGATATACGATATTCTAAACCTAGATGCTAACTTATAACTTATCCAGAATCCTGCTAACATCGATGTAACAGCAAGAAACTTCATAGCAGGTCCTATAGGAGCCCACTCTCCAAATAGATTTAAGATAAGCCAGTAAGTTATCGAGGATACTATCCCTGGAATTGGGCCGAAGCCTATGAAAGCTGTAACGACAGGGATCTCTGCTATATCGAATTTTAAATAAGGTATTATGGGGAAGGAGAAGCTTAAAGGCATTATTGCTAAGAGAGCGGATAAAGCTCCGAAGACTGTTGAGACAGCTACGATTACAGTAGTCCTTATTTCTGAGTTTCTAAGCATGTCTACAGCATATAGGTCTTTAGGGTTACTTAAACTTGAGTAACTACCAAAAAATGAGTAGGTATATACTATCGATATATACTATTTATTCTTATTTATCGTTGTTTACAGTATTGCGTTATGATAATACACCATTAAAGAAGTCTCTACAAACCTTCTCGTAATCTAACTTATCCCCTACATCTATCCAGTATCCATTATGTAGATATGCATATAGTTTATTCTGGTCTGCAAGTTCTGGGAATACATCTTCTTCAAGAGATGATGGTCTATCGGATGGTATGTAATCAAAGATAGAAGGTTCAAATACATAGATTCCTGCATTAACAAGACCTGGAACTTGCTGTCTAGGCTTCTCTCTAAATGCTAAAACTCTTCCTTCATCATCTACTGAGACCAAACCAAATCTTCTAGCATCCTCAACTCTAGTCAAGACTATAGTTGCAATACCATTCTTCTCTCTATGATATCTTATCAAATGAGATACATCTAACTCTTTAAAGATTATATCTCCATTGACTGTTAAGAAAGTATTGTTAAGCTTCTTCTCAGCATTCTTTACTGCTCCTGCTGTTCCAAGAGGTATCTTCTCAACAGAGTAATCAATCGTTATATTTAGAGATCTTCCATCTCCAAAATATTTTATCAAGTGCTCACCTAAGTATCCGATAGCTAAGATGAAGTTATAGATACCTTGCGTCTTCATGTATGTAATAATGTGCTCGATTATAGGTTTATAACCTACAGGCATCATCGATTTAGGTATACTCAATGTAAGTGGAGTTAAACCAGTTCCTCTACCACCACATAAAATTAAACACTTCAATGATTCTCTCATCAATCTTTCTCGTACTGCTTCAATAATGAATGAACTTCTCTTCCTAGCAGGTATGTACTTCTTTAATGCTTCCCACAGATCTATTGGAAACTCGATACTAGTACGGTGCTTACTCATACTAATTTGAGAACGAAGATGTACATTATAAATATATGCATTCTTAACATTATATAAATCTGTTTCGGTTAATGAATGAAATCGTACATTATGAATTTTGAAAAGTTGAGATTTATATAAGAAGAAATTTAATAAACTTAAAGCTTCCATATAGAAATCGTCTTGACTTTACTCTTAATAATAGTTTTCCTTTTATTTTATTTAAGGGTAGATTGGGACATTTAATTTATAAAATTTGTATTTATAATTTTTATGATAATGTTATAAATGTATATTTATAGTATATAAAATTTGTCTATGCATAAAACCTAAAAAGTAACCTTGTTTAATATTTAGATTGAGATGGTTCTAAGAGTTGGAATTAATGGATTAGGTAGGATTGGTAGATTATTTCTACGTGCTGCATTAGAAGATCCGAGATATAGAAAGAATTTTGAAATTGTCGCTTTCAATGAGCTTGCAGATACTAAGACCACTGCTCTACTTCTCAAATATGATTCAGTACATCGTAGACTAAATAAAAACATCTCATACACTGATAAGAGTATAATAATAGATGGAGAAGAGATTAGAGCATATAGCATCAAAGATCCTTCTCAGATACCTTGGAGAGAAGAAGGAGTAGAAGTAATAGTTGAAGCAACTGGACAGTTCACATCGAAGAGTGATGCTTCAAAACATATTAGAGATACAGTAAAGAAAGTGCTAGTTACAGCTCCATGTAAAGATGCTGATGTAACGATCGTTCCAGGAGTAAACGATCATATGCTAGATCTATCTAAGCACGATGTAATCTCTGGAGCTTCATGTACTACTAACTGTCTAGCTCCTATGGTCAAAGTACTGTTAGATGAGTTTGGAATAAAGAAGGGCTTCATGACAACAGTCCATGCATACACGAACGATCAAAGAGTATTAGACTTAGTTCATAGAGACTTGAGAAGAGCTCGAGCTGCAGCACTATCTATAATACCTACAACGACTGGCGCAGCATCTGCATTACACTTAGTAATCCCGGAAGTGAAAGGTAAGATGGATGGTATAGCTCTGAGAGTTCCAGTGCCAGATGGCTCAGTAACAGATTTAATAGCTCTTCTCGAGAGAGAGGTTACGGTAGATGAAGTTAAGAATGCGTATAAGAAGGCTGCAGAAGGTAGGATGAAAAATATTTTAGAGTATACGGAAGATCCAATTGTTTCAGCAGATGTAATAGGTAATCCACACTCATGTATAATCGATGGCTTGAGTATAATGGTCATCGGCGATAAAAACGATATAGTAAAAGTATTAGGATGGTATGATAATGAGTGGGGCTATAGTTGCCGAATGGTTGATATCGTTAACATGATTGCTCAGAAGTTATAGAAGGAGGTTCTCTAAAAGAGGTAAGAGAATTGTCTAGGAGAGATGTTTGGTTTAGAACCTTAGATGATGTAGATGTTTCAGGTAAAACAGTGATCGTAAGAGTCGACCTTAATTCTCCAATAGATCCCGAGACTGGAAAGATTAGAGATAATGAAAGAATTAGAGCACATGCAGAAACTGTTAGAGAACTTTCAGATAAGAATTCGAGAGTAGTTTTAATAGCTCATCAAGGGAGGAAAGGCGACCCAGACTTCCTACCATTAAAAGACCACGCTGAACTTCTCTCCAAGCATGTAGGTAAAACGGTTAAGTATATTCCAGATATTATCGGTGAAGATGCTGTTAGAGCAATAAAATCTTTAAAGAATGGTGAGATCCTCTTACTAGAGAATGTTAGAACTCTTGATGAAGAGACTGTGGAGACATCTCCTGAAGAGCATTCCCGTGGTAAACTTGTATCTACCCTAGCTCCTCTCGCCGACATATTCATTTTAGATGCATTCTCTGTTGCCCATAGACCTCATGCATCCGTCGTAGGGTTCTCACCTATTTTGCCAACAGTAGCTGGAAGAATAATGGAGAGAGAGCTTAGAGCTATTACGACCGTCCTAGAAGAAGATAGGAAGGTCATGCTAGTAATAGGTGGAAATAAACCTGAAGAATGTGTAAAAGTTATAGATGCAGTAGTATCTAAAAACATTGAAGACCTTAAGTATATTCTATCTGGCGGGGTGCTTGGACAGCTTTTCCTAATGGCTGAGGGTAGAAAGCTTGGAGAACCATCAGAATCATATATCAAGAAGAAGAAATTTGATATGTATCTTAAACACTTAGTAGAGATAAGAGAAAAAGTTGGAGATAGGTTAAAGACCCCAGTAGACTTAGCATATGAAGAAGATGGAAGAAGAGTAGAGGTAGGAGTAGATAATCTACCAGTCCCTGGAGCTATATACGATATAGGAGAAAAGACTGCTAAAAGATATGCTGAGATTATCTTGAATTCTTCTAGAGAAGATGCAATAATAGTTAAAGGTCCTTTAGGAGCATATGAGAGAGAGGAGTTTAGGAAGGGAACTAGGATCGTCTACGAAGCATTAGCGAGATGTAAAGCATTTACGTTGATTGGTGGTGGAGATTCCTCAACCGCTATAGAGCTGGTTGGTCTAAGTCCTAAAGACTTCTCATATGTAAGCCTTGGAGGAGGAGCACTAATAACATACATCTCGGAGAGAACTTTACCAGGAGTAGAGATCATAAGGAAAAAGTAGAAGACTAGTAGATCTTTGAAAACTCGTCATTCCAGCTTCCATCTCCAATATTATTATTGATAGATCTATTTCATATTCATCTAAAAATTTTCTTGTATACGAAGTATACCGATGATGCAGGGATCAGTGAGAGTGGTACGTGAAGCAGGTTAAAGAATGCTGTCAACACTACTATTATCAATGCTATAGTAATCTCCGACCCTACCTCAAGACCAAAGATA
The DNA here is from genome assembly GCA_025058515.1 of Aigarchaeota archaeon. GTDB lineage: Archaea > Thermoproteota > Nitrososphaeria_A > Caldarchaeales > Wolframiiraptoraceae > Geocrenenecus. The sequence goes on along the minus strand of JANXDW010000025.1, from coordinate 8,635 downwards.
TTCTTTAGAATTTTTTCAGAAGTTGGAAGATATGTTTCAGGGAATAAGACGTAGTATATTAGAAAGGTTACTAGAGACATTATCCCAACTCTAGTTAAGCTTCCCAGCATCGTCATCGCCACTATCTTGTTCTTAGTTACCTCTCTACTCCTACTTAGTACTAATCTAAAACCGATAAGCATAGAGATGACTGCGATAAGCTTCATCAATGGACCTATTATAGCATGAAATGGTCTTCCAAGATTCAAAGTTAACCAATGGATTAATGCTACAGTTGAAGCTGATTTAAAGTCTAGAACTAGGAGTGCTAGAACACTTGGTATCTCTGCAAGGTCGAAACTTAAGAATGGTAGTAGTGGATATGGAATTCTAAGACGTAATAGTGAGATTATTATTGCTGTTGAAGCTAGTAGAGATGTTCCAGCAACCCATCTAGTCACTCGTTTATGTTCAAATTGCATATCTTTACGAGGTTAATTAATTATATAAATATTATCAGATAAATCATTTAGCAAAAATGTTATAATATGTTATTATTTTATTTATTATAATTTATGTTTTTTGATGAAATTAATAACTTCACTATGCATTTCAGGGCTTTTAACTGTCACTACTCGACTTCTTCCCACCTCGTATATGCGGAGTATATCGGCATTCTTCATTGTTTTTATATGTCTGTAGACTGCAGGATAACTTATCTTAAGCTTTCTAGATACAGCTTTTATATGTAGTGGTCTTTCAGTCGAAGTTAATAGTAAGAGTATCTTCAATCTAGTTTTATTACCGAGAGCATGAAAATATCTTGTTATCCAATCTAGTTCCTCATCTTCAGAGAGCATATACAATTCATTTAAGAATACTTTAATCTATTATAAAAATCTACTTTAGAACTCTATGTTTAAGATAGATTATGATTAGAGATGTCTTCTGCTGACTACGCTATTCTAGAAAGTATCTCTTTTAGAGGAGCTCTTGCTACGCAGACATACGAGTCTGCTCCACCATAATATAGGTATACCATCTCGTTTCTAACTACTGCACCACATGGAAATACAACATTCTTGACATAACCTTCTCTTTCATATCTTTCAACAGGCTCTAGTAGAGGATGAGGAGTTCTCCCGATAATCTTTTCTGGATGATCTAAGTCTAGTAGGAATGCGCCGACTCGATACACATTATCATGTGATACTCCATGGTAGAAGACAAGCCATCCTGAAGAAGTCTTTATCGGAGGAGAGGCTAGACCAACCTTCTTCCCATCCCAACTACCTTCTCTAGGTGTCAAAAGCGTTAAACTCAACATCTCTCTATTATCAATATCTTCAAGAGATTCTATGTAATCGTAGACAATATTTATTCCACCAGCTCTATGAATAAAGATGTATCTATCATCGATCTTCTCAGGTATTATGCACGCATCTTTATCATCTATATCTGGAGGAGAGATTATCTGAGGCTTAGACCATCTCCACTCTCTATTCAAGAAATCGTCTACACTTATCGATGTTAAAGCTACCTTAGGAGGATTTACATTATCGTAAGCAGTATAGAACATATATATTCTATCTCCTATCTTCACTACTCTCGGATCTTCACATCCAGAGTGGCCGGGAGTTAGCTTCATCTCAAAGTTCTCCCGTGGTGAGTATACAGGTTCTTCAAGTCTCTCAATTATGTTGAAGCCATCTTCACTTATCGCTAACCCTATAGTCGAGGTCTTATCAGTCGATAGAGCTCTGTAGAGAATGTATATCTTTCCTTCTAACTCTATGGCCGCTGGATTGAATGTTGCTACGCTCTCCCAATCATGGTCGGGGTTGGGTTTTATTATCGGATTTCCAGAATATCTCTCGAACACCATGTTCATATTTGTATCCATAGCTTTAGTTATTGCTTCTACTTTAATTGTCGCTAGGCAACATGTAGTATCAGCTGCACCATAGTATAGCCTTAAAGTATTCTTTCTTATCATAGCTGATGTGGGGAATACTATATTTGGTACATGTCCATAGCGTTCATAGAGTTCTTCTGGAACCATGAATGGATATCTAGTCTTGCCGATGACTTTTCTCGGATCTTCTAAGTCTAAAAGCAGTGCTTCAACACCAAATACTCTATCTTCTACTCTAGGTGAGAAGTAGTTCTGTATGTAGGAGTATATCAGTAGCCAGCCATCTTCTATTTTTACAGGTGGTGCACCTACTTCTATGTGGTCTAGAGGAGACCTCCGAGGATCTGGCGTCAACACGTATCTCCAGAACTCTCTATACCATTCATCCATCTCGTAAAGCCATTTAGAAGGATCATCTCCAAGCTGTGCAATCGCTATGTATGCTGGTGGTTTATCTGTATGGACTGTTAAGATAGCTGTAAACTTATTATCTATTCTCTCTGGAAAGAGGGCCATGGCCTTAGCATTAAAAGAGGTGACAAGATATTTTTCATCAACTTTTTTTAAGTCTCTGCTTATCGCTACCCCAACTCTTATAGTCTCTGCGATCGGCGGTATAGAAGAGATAGCCGTATAGAAGATGTAGTATCTACCATCTATATATGTTGCTCTCGGGTCTTCACATCCAAATATCTCCCACTCTCTCTCAGGATAGATAAATCTTCTTCTATCATAGAAGTGTATGCCATCCCTACTCTTCGCTATACCTATAGAGCTGAAGCTCGACCCTTGCTTCTTTAATAAATCTGAAGAAGAGACCGCACGGTATAGCATGTAGTAGTATTTCCCTTTTCTAACTATAGAAGGGTTGAAGACAGCGTAAGCTTCCCATGAATGCTCTCTAATAGGAGAGAGGATAGGATTAAAACTACATCTCTTCATATTAACATCTTTCTTCTAGTTTAAATGAGGAGAGTAATTTATTAATATTAAATACTTGATCTATTCTTAATCTTGTATATTATACACGAGTTAGTATAAAAAGTTTTTTAATATGTAGAAGGACATACCGCCAAGAAAGATGTGGATAAGAAATGGTAAGAGCGCAGAAGAAGTCTGCTGTGAGGCAGAGACGACATACTAGACATACTGAGGAAGCTGTTGAGAAAGCTAAATCTGAGAGGCACGTATTACCATCCATAGATTATATAAAAAGACCTTCGATAGAAGATAAGGAGTCGGTAGAAGAGTATAGAAGAAAAATATTTTTAAGAAAATCTTCTAATAATCCACTGATAACTCCTATTAGACTAAATTACTGGGAAGCGTACCAAACCTTTAACTCTGGAGCAATTCTATTAGATAATAAAATCCATCTAATCTATAGAGCTATAGGCATAGACGGTATCTCAAGATTTGGTTACGCTGTCTCAAAATGCGGATTTAAGATCGATGAAAGACTTCCACAACCCATATACCAGAGAAAGATGGAGAAACTCTCATACAATCCTTCATCTTCTGGAGGAGGATTCGGAGGCTGTGAAGATCCAAGAATAGTTAAGATAGATGAAGATAAGAGGATATACGTAACTTATAATGCATTCGGTCCAGGAGAGTTGAGAGTAGGGTTAACCTCTATCAGTATAGACGATTTCCTCAATAAGAGGTGGAGGTGGAGTGAGGAGAAACTAATATCCCCTCCTGGAGAAGTCCATAAGAATTTTGTAATATTTCCAGAAAAGATTAATGGAAGATATGCAATCTTGCACAGTATATCGCCAAGGATTAGGGTAACATATCTTGATAGTCTAAGCTTCAGTAATGGTGAGAGAATAAACAGTTACTATATACCTAATTCTAATGGTAACGGATGGGAGGCGGTTGTAAAGAGCCCTGGACCACCACCTATAAAGACAGATGAGGGATGGCTCCTACTCTACCATGGACTCAGTAAGAAAGAGCCTTGGAAATATAAGATAGGCATGATGCTTCTAGACCTAGATAACCCTGAGAAGATACTCGCAGTCTCGAGATATCCAGTTATCGAGCCAGATCAAGCATATGAGAATACTGGGTTTAAGCCTGGAGTAGTCTACACAAATGGAGCTATCGTAAAAGATGGAGAGTTGATAGTATACTATGGCTCAGCCGATACGTATGTCTCCGTAGCTCACGCTCCACTAGATGAGATTCTAGACATCTTGAGAAGAGAGAAAGAATTAACAAAAGATATTGAGAAAGAAAAACTATTAGCATTTAATGGTTTTGTAAATAAGATAATCTAAAGTTTCTAAATGTTTCTACAAACCTAAAAGATATATTCAACCTTCCACTTTTCAGAGATCAATCTATAGAAGATTATCTATCGATAACTCTTCGGAGGACCCAACACGATCTAATTATTAATATTACTGCCTACATGTTTCTTTAGAAGCATTATGAAGAGCGGGAGATCCTTCATAGTTATTGAGGGAATAGATGGTTCTGGAAAGACTGTTCAGTCGAAGAAGCTAGTTAGATGGTTGAATAAAACAGGTTTTAAATCATGTTATACTAAGGAGCCTACTAACGGGTCTATAGGTAGAATCTTAAAGAAGATGGCTAAGATGGCTAATGTCGATGTTCGGGTTGAAGCACTACTATTCGCTGCAGATAGATTAGATCATTTAAACAGAGTCGTTCTCCCATCTCTCCAGAAAGGATACATAGTAGTCTCCGATAGATATGTCTACTCATCTCTAGCATACCAGTCGGTAACCACAAATGATCCTGAATGGGTTGCGGAGATAAACAAGTTTGCATATAAACCTGATTTAGCGATATTATTAGACGTTAAACCAAGCATTGGTTTAAGTAGAATAAAGAAGTATAGAGTGAGATTTGAAGAAGAAGAGTTCTTGGAGAAGGTTAGAGAAAAATATTTAGAGATAGCTGTAAAAGATGGGTTAAAGATAGTTGATGCTTCAAGAAGTATTGAAGAAGTTTTTCAAGAAATAATCCAAGTAGTTGAGAATTTTCTAAGAATTGATTGATCTACTATTGAAAAGCCAATACCTCGTCTAAAACAGCTCCATCATCTATCCAACCACATGCTTATTCTTGAAAGTGTTTATATCTTCTTGACTGAAGCCCAGTTCTCTAAGTATTTCATCTGTATGTTGACCTTTATATGGTGGAGGTATTCTAATTTGACCAGGAGTTTCAGATAACTTGAATGGTGTTCCAAGCATCTTCATCCTACCTATCTTTGGATGATCTATATCTAAGACCATCCTCCGATGTTTTACATGCTCATCTTCTAACACCTTACTTACTGTATAGATAGGAGCTACAGGTATCTCAGCCTCCTCCAACTTCTCAACCCAATAAGATGTAGAATTATTTTTGAATAATTTTTCTAGCTCTTGTATTAATGCTTCCCTATTAACTACTCTCTCAGCGTTTGTCTTATATCTAGCATCATTCAGCAAGTCTAGTCTTCCAATAACTTTACAGAAATTTTGCCAAAGCTTCTCATTTCCAACACACACTACAACGTATCCATCGCTCGTCTCAAATGCTTGATATGGAACTATGTTTGGATGAGCTGAACCCATCCTCTTAGGCTCTTCTCCAGTAGCAAAGAAGTTGAATGCTTGATGACTCAGTAGGAGAACTTGTACATCTAGAAGAGCAATATCTATGTACTGCCCCTTACCTGTCTTCTCTCTCCAGTATAGAGCTGAAACTATTGAGAGAGCTGCGAATATCGCTGTCGTCAAGTCTGCTATAGGAACACCGAATTTTACTGGAGGCCTATCAGGCTCACCTGTTATACTCATAAGCCCGCTCATCGCTAAAGCGATCAAGTCATACCCAGGCTTATCACGGTATAACCCACTTTGACCGAAGCCAGAGATACTACAATAAACTATTCTAGGATTTATCTTTGAGAGGGTATTGTAGTCTATGCCGAGCTGTGCAGCTACTCCAGGTCTAAAGTTTTCTACAACTACATCCGACCTCTTGACAAGTCTCTCAACGATCTCTCTACTCTCTATCTTCTTCAGATCTAAGATTATGCTCTTCTTATTCCGATTAGCACTCATAAAGTATGCTGAGTCTTCTCCTATCCATGGTGGACCCCAACCTCTAGTATCATCGCCTCCAGGAGGTTCGATCTTAATTACCTCTGCACCTAGATCTCCTAGAAGCATAGTAGTAAAAGGTCCTGCCATAACTCTTGTAAAATCCAACACTGTAATACCTTTAAGAGGTAAATCCATAATCTTAAAACCTCCAAAGATAATCTATTTTCTGAGTATATTAAAGGAAGAGAAAGAATAAAAATATAGAGTATTGAAGAAGTTGGAGCCTACTATTTACCAGATATCTTTGATATATTCTTCTAGTCCAGCTTTCTTCAATGTACTCTTTAATGGTTTACCTGTCTTCTCATCCCAGCCTAGAAGCCGATATGTTTCTTTAACCATCCATTCAACATAGGGGGCCATGGCTATTCCTGCTGCTTTACCACTTGGTGGAGCTTCAACTACTCTAGGCGGGACACATATATCATCCTCTACTGTAAGACCATGTCTTATATTGAATACTCTCTCTAGATGTACTAGTCTCTCACCTACCTTTAATGCTTCTTCAACTGTGAAATCCCATCCGGTTGCTGCAGCTACTGCTTCTGAAGTAAACTTCAATACTCCGGGGACGCCCCATGTTGCAAACCAGCATGTTCCATTACAATCATCCCAATATTTTTTAGGCCATGTCTTAGCTACTGCGAGAGGCTTGAGCCTAGGGTTAACAGGGTCTTCATAATTTGGATAACCTACATCTGGTTCTGTAGCCCATGCATCTGCTGCAGGTGCAGGCCAACCTGATCCTCCTCCAACTATCTGTCCAAGCATTATGCCCATGGCCGCTCTCCAGTCATGCAAGTTCATTCCCGTTCCCTTGATATGTACAGCATACTTCCATGCATCTCCACCTATATATTCTGCTGCACCTTTAGGTCCTAGAGATAATAGTTTCCCTATTTTTCCTTCTTTCTTCGCAGCCATGTGTAGAAGCTTGTCTATTAACTCGGGGTCGCCCCATCTCAACTCTACACCATCTATTTCTTCTTTCTTCAGTAAACCTTTCTCATAGCATTCTATACATAATGCTATCGTACAGCCTATCGTGCTAGATTCAAATCCAAGCCTATCACATAAGTCTATTAAGTAGAAGACCCAGTTACTATCATATACTCCTACTATTGATGCTGCTCCTTCAAGATTCTCTCCACCACCTGCCGGTGTTGCTATATATCCCTTCTTAGGTCCTTCAACTATCTCTACATCGTAGCTACATGCTATCGGGCATGCAAAGCATGGTTTAGGTGTTATCTTATGTTTAGACATCCCTACACCCCATTGAGGCGGGCTTACCTCTAGAAAGTTCTTAGCAGATGTTATAGACATGGATTTAGCATAATTGTATTCATCTCTAGGTATACCTCCTCTCGCTAAGCCTTTAGCAACATCGCTCTTGAATAGATTCTCATGCCACATTCTCGCGACTTCTCTAAGTTTTTCTTCATCATATACTGGAACCCTGCCTGTTCCATAGACCGCTATAGCTTTAAGCTTCTTGCTACCCATAACACGCCCTACGCCAGAATGAGAGAATGAGTGGTTCTTATCATTCTCTATTAATGCGCCATGACATAGATTTTCTCCAGCAGGTCCAATCGCTGCAACACTCGCCTTAGGTTCACCAACATCCTGCTTAACTAGATCTTCTGTTTCATGAGTATCTTTCCCTAGGAATTTCCTAGCATCTCTAATCTCTACTTTATCATCCTTAATCCAGAGATATGACCAATCATCTGAGGCTCCTGTAATTATTATCCCATCATATCCTGCGAATTTAAGATATGGACCGAACCATCCATGTGAATGAGATCTACCAGCTGTAAATCCTGTATCTCCATTTAAAGTAGTCAAGGTGGTGTTATTAGCTGCTGGAATACCTGGTATTCCTGTGAGCGGGCCAGTCATAAATATCAATGGGTTCTCAGGCTCAAGCGGATGGGTTCCTGGAGGACACATATCATATAGAAGTTTTAGTCCAAGCCCCCAGCAGCCTACGAATCTTCTCAGTAAAGAATCTTCTGGAAGAGGTTCGTACCATATCTTTTGACGAGATAAGTCAACCTTGAGAATTTTTCCGACATAACCACCTTTGACCATACATGTATCATTGTACTAGAGAGTAATATACTTTTTAAAGAATAACTTAGATTGGGATGCCGTTTCATATTTTCTGTTAGAATTATTTCTTAATTTTATTCGAATAGGCTAATATATTCATCTCTGTTACTTCGATCTACAATAATTACCTATAGGGTTTTCATTTTAAACTCTTTTTCGAACGAGTGTTTTAGGTCCCCAGATCAGAGTAACGATGATGGCGGAGATGATGTTGATGATTAGGAGATAGAGGCCGCCAAAAGCTGTTTGTAGAGTTGGGAAGATCATGAAGGACAGGTTGTTCATCGTGTGGAAGAGCAGCACAGCTAGTATGCTTTGGTTTGTATTGTTATAAATCCAAGTAAAGAATATCGCGCCGGTTACTATTAGTATTGCAAAGCCCCAGGCAGGCGTCTGGGACTGTATCGTTCCCTCGATAAAGAAGAGTGGAGTATGCCAGACGCCCCAGATCGCTCCTAGCAATAAGCTTGAAACGAGAGCGTTCAGCCTATTC